>URTG01000020.1 GCA_900550705.1 uncultured Eubacteriales bacterium
GACATGCGCGTGGCGAAAAACACTTCTCGCCCGGTAAGTGTGCGAGCGCAGCGAGTGCGCGCACCGGGCGCAGCCCCCTCAACAAAGTGGCTTTGCCACTTTGTTGATATTAGCAGACCTTCACGGTCCAGCCGTGGGTGTCGGGCAGGCGGCCCCACTGGATGCCGGTGAGCTCGTCATACAGGCGCTGGGTGACGGGGCCGATCTTGTTGCTGCTGATGGTGACCTTCTTGTCGCCCTCGGCCAGCTCGCCGATGGGGGAGACGACGGCGGCGGTGCCCGTGCCCCAGGCCTCCTCCATGGTGCCGTTCTCGGCGGCCTCGAACAGCTCCTCGGCGGAGATGCGGCGCTCCTCTACCTCATAGCCCCAGTCCTTCAGCAGCTGGATGCAGGAGCGGCGGGTGACGCCGGGCAGCACGGAGCCGTTCAGGTCGGGGGTGAGGATCTTGCCGTTGATCTTGAACATGACGTTCATAGCGCCCACCTCCTCGATGTACTTGCGGTGGACACCGTCCAGCCACAGCACCTGGGAGTAGCCGGCCTTCTCCGCCCGGTCGCCGGCGCGGAGGGAGGCGGCGTAGTTGCCGCCGGTCTTGGCCATGCCGGTGCCGCCCTTGACGGCGCGGACGTCCTCCTGCTCCACATAGATCTTCACGGGAGCCAGGCCCTCGGGATAATAAGCGCCCACGGGGCAGACGATCACGATGAACTGAACGTGATGAGAGGCGTGTACGCCCAGGGCGGCGTCCAGGCCGATCATAAAGGGACGGATGTACAGAGAGGTGTCCTTCTCGGTGGGGACCCAGTCCTTCTCCAGCTTCACCAGCTCGGTGATGCCGGCCATAGCCAGCTCGGCGGGGATCTGGGGCAGGCACATACGCTGGGCGGAGTTGTTCATCCGCTGGATGTTGCAGTCGGGGCGGAACAGCTGGATGGTGCCGTCGGCGGTGCGATAGGCCTTCAGGCCCTCGAAAATCTCCTCGGCGTAGTGCAGGACCTTGGCGGCGGGGTCGATCTGCAGGGGACCATAGGGGACGATGCGGGCATCGTGCCAGCCCTTGCCCTCGTCATAGTCCACGATGAACATGTGGTCGGTCATATTCTTGCCAAACACCAGGGTGGAGGAATCCGGCTTTTCCTTCAGATGTGCGGCGTGGGTGATTTTGATCTGTTCCATAATAAGTTTCCTCCTTATTCCTGGGTAAGCGGCCCGGGCCGCCTGCCCCGTTGAGCGGGACACCCGATCTTGTCTCGGTGGCCGTTCCGCTCGCGCTGCGTCGGGGCGGTGTGCTGTCTCCGGCTCTTTCCCCTGATTATAGCAGTCTTTCCCCAGCGGTGCAACGGGTTTTTGCTGTTTTTTCCCGCTGTTCTTCCAGGGCGGACAGCCTTTTCCCCGCCGTTGCCTCTTGTGTTCCCTGGGGGAATCTGATATAATTGCTGTTACTGGCCTGGGCCTGTTTCTCGCTCCGGCCTGATTGTATCAGAAAGGGGGCGCTCCCTTTTGAACCGCAAGCTCGCCCAACTGTTTCAGCCCAGTGTGCGGCTGTATTTTCTGTGTCTCGTTTTATTCTCCCTGCTGTCCGCCCTGTACTCCGTCCCCATGGCCCTCCTCCAGCTGGTCATCGTGGCCGCCCTGTTCCTCTACCACCAGGAGAACAGCCGCCGCCGCCGGAAGGAGATCTCCAAATATCTGGACAGCGTCACCGGCACGGTGGACTCCGCCACCAAGGACACCATGATCAACTCCCCCCTGCCCATGATTCTGTTCCGGCCGGAGAGCGACGACATCATCTGGACCAACGACCGCTTCCTCAAGCTCACCGGACAGCGGGAGCACCTGTTCGACGCCAAGCTGTCCACCCTCATCCCGGAGTTCGACTCCCGCTGGCTGATGGAGGGCAAAAACGAGTGCCCCGGCGAGGTGGAATACGGCGGACGGCGCTTTCTGGTCTTCGGCCACCTGGTCCGCACCGGGGGCCGCAGCGGCGGCTTTCTGGCCACCACCTATTGGGTGGACGTGACCGAGCTGTGTCTCATCCGGGAGCGCTACCGGGCCTCCCGCCCCGTGGCCGCCGTGCTGCTCATCGACAACTACGAGGACCTGATGAAAAACCTGACGGACAACGAGCGCTCCGCCCTGCTGGCGGAGATCGACGCCCGGCTGGACGCCTGGGTGGCCAACAGCGGCGGTCTGCTCCGCCGCTACCAGAGGGAGCGCTACCTGTTCCTGTTTGAGGAGCAGTATCTGGCCCAGTTCATCCAGCAGAAGTTCGACATTCTGGATACCGTCCACCAGGTGGTCAACCCCAGCGGCATCAACGCCTCCCTGTCCATCGGCATCGGCCAGGACGGCGACACCTTTGCCGAGCTGCTCAGCTTCGCCAACCTGTCCATCGACATGGCCCTCTCCCGGGGGGGCGACCAGGCCGTCATCCGCAACAAGTTCACCTTTGAATTCTACGGGGGCCGTTCCAAGGAGACGGAAAAGCGCACCAAGGTCAAGAGCCGGGTCATGGCAAACGCCCTGTCCGCCCTGATCTCCGACTCCTCCCAGGTGTTCCTCATGGGCCACAAGTCCCCGGACAACGACTGCATCGGCGCCGCCGCCGGTGTGTGCGCCCTGTGCCGCAAGAGCGGTGTGCCCGTCCACATCATCCGCGACCCGGGCACCCCCCCCGCCCAGGAGCTGGTGGACAAGCTGTCCGCCCTGCCGGAATATCAGGACTGCTTTCTGCTCACCCAGGACGCCCTGCTTCTGGCCGACAGCCGCTCTCTGGCCGTCGTTGTAGACACCAACCGCCCGGAGCAGGTCCAGGCGGAGGAGCTGCTGCAATCCTGCAACCGGGTGGCGGTGATCGACCACCACCGCCGGGCCGCCACCTACATCGAGGGGGCCGCGCTGAACTACCATGAGCCCTACGCCTCCTCCGCCTCGGAGCTGGTCACCGAGCTGCTGCAATATCTCATGGAGCCAAATCAGCTCCTCCGCACCGAGGCCGAGGCCCTGCTGGCCGGCATCGTGCTGGACACCAAGAACTTCACCATGCGGACCGGAGGCCGGACCTTTGAGGCCGCCGCCTTCCTCCGCCGCTCCGGGGCCGACACCGCCGAGGTCAAAAAGCTCTTTCAGAACGACCTGGCGGGCACCATCGCCAAGTATTCCATCATCCAGAACGCCCGGCTCTACCGGGATCACATCGCCGTGGCCGTCACGGACAAGCCCGTGGGCCGGGTCACCGCCGCCCAGGCGGCGGACGAGCTGCTGAACATCATCGGCATCGACACCTCGTTTGTCATCTCCCCCGAGGGGGACCGGGTAAACATCTCCGGCCGCTCCATGGGCGACACCAATGTGCAGGTCATCCTGGAGCAGCTGGGGGGCGGCGGAAATGCCGCCGCCGCCGGCGGCCAGGTCTCCGGCAAATCCGTAGAGGAGGTGGCCGCCGATCTGGCCCAGGCCATCGACCGGTATCTGGATCAGTAAGCACACTCCCAATTTGAAACAGCATACTCCGCCCCCTGCGGGGGCGGAGTATAAGACAAAATTGCGAGGAATTTTCGCAGTCTAACCGACTGCAAGTCATTTTTTAGGAGGAACCATCATGCAAGTTATTCTTCAGCAGGACGTAAAGGGCAAGGGCAAGAAGGGCCAGCTGGTCAACGTTTCCGACGGCTACGCCCGCAACTTCCTTCTGCCCAAAAAGCTGGCTGTCATCGCCACCGCCGAAAATCTGAACACCATGAAGCTCCAGGAGAAGGCCCGCAAGGCCCAGGAGGCCGCCGAAAAGGCCGAGGCCCAGGCCCTGGCCAAGCAGCTGGAGACCCTCACCGTGAAGATCGTGGCCAAGGCCGGCGAGGGCGGCCGTCTGTTCGGTGCCGTCACCGCCAAGGAGGTCTCTGAGGCCCTGGCCGCCCAGCACAAGATCAACATCGCCAAGACCAAGCTGGTGCTGGACGAGCCTATCAAGGCCTGCGGCGGCTACCAGATCAAGGCCAAGCTGGGCTACGAGATCACCGGCACCGTGAAGGTCATGGTGGCCGAGGAGGGCTAACCCCCTATTTTCCGCATTTCCCGTCTGTGCGCCCGAGTTCTCCACGCCCGGTCGCACAGACGAACTCAGCTTGTCAAAAACGTGGTTTCGCCCCGTTTTCGCCAAGCTGAGAACATTTTAACCTGGTTAAAATGTTTATAATTTAAGAAAAAGGGGACCCTGATGGTCCCCTTTCAAACTTTCCCTCCTTCCGTGCCCTTTGGCCGGAGCGAGTGTTTTGACAGTCTGCGCTTGTCCAGGCTGTCGAAAGGAGGTCCCCCCTATGCCCCCCATGGAAGACGACGAGCTGCTGTTGAAGCAGCTGCCCCACTCGGTGGAGGCGGAGCAGGCCGTGCTGGGCTCCATGCTCATCGACCCCCGGTGTGTGCCCGAGGTCATTGACCAGCTGCGCCCCGACGACTTCTATCTCCGCCAGAACCGGGAAATTTACGAGACCATCTACTCCATGTTCAACTACTCCCTCACCATCGACCCGGTGACCGTGCTGGAGAACATGAAGCAGAACGGCTATTACGACGAAACTCTGTCCCGGGGCTATGTGCTCCAGCTCATGGACACCACCCCCACCGCCGCCAATGTGAAGGAATACATCGCCATCATCCGGGACAAGACCCTGCTCCGCCGGGTGGCGGAGGCGGCGGGGGACCTGACCGCCCTCATCCAGCAGGGCACCGACACGGGCCAGGACATTCTGGAGGCCGCCGAGCAGCGCATCTACGCCATCCGCCAGGGCCGGGCCGCCCGGGGGCTGACCCCTGTGTCCCAGGTGCTCCTGGACGTGTACGACCGCCTCACCGAGCTGGCCGCCAGCGACAGCGCCATCCCCGGCCTGTCCACCGGCCTGCACGACTTAGACCGGGCCATCTCCGGCCTGAACAGGTCCGACCTCATCCTGCTGGCCGCCCGCCCCGGCATGGGCAAGACGTCTATGGCGCTGAACATCCTGCTGGAGGCGGGCAAAAAGTCCGGCAAAAATGTGGCCTTCTTCTCCCTGGAAATGAGCCGGGAGCAGCTGGCCCTGCGCCTCATCTCCGGCGAGTGCTTTGTGGACAACAAAAAGCTGGTCACCGGCAAGCTCACCGAGGAGGACTGGGAGAAGGTGGCCATCGCCGCCGACTCGCTGAACCGCTCGAAGATCCTGATCGACGACGACTCCTCCGTCACCGTGGCCGACATCCTGGCCAAGTGCCGCCGGGTGGAGGACTTGGGGCTGGTGGTCATTGACTATCTCCAGCTGATGCAGTCCGCCGGCGGCAAGACCCGGGCGGGGGACAACCGCCAGCAGATCGTGTCTGACATCTCCCGCTCCTTAAAGCTCATGGCCAAGGAGCTGAATGTGCCGGTGCTCTGCCTGTCGCAGCTGTCCCGCGCCAACGAGTCCCGCACGGACAAGCGGCCCATGCTGTCTGACCTGCGTGAATCGGGCGCCATCGAGCAGGACGCGGACATCGTCATGTTCCTCTATCGGGAGGGCTACTATAATAAGGATGCGGACAACCCCAACCTGGCCGAGTGCATCATCGCCAAAAACCGCCACGGCGAGACCCGGACCGTGGAGCTGCAATGGCTGCCCGAGTTCACCACGTTCAGCGACGTGGAGTGGCAGCACAGCGAGTATTGATATGCTGAACGCCATGCACGCCCTCATCGCCCGGCTGGACCTTCTGCCCCGGGGCTGTCATGTGCTGTGCGCCGTGTCCGGCGGGGCCGACTCCGTGGCCCTGCTCCACGCCCTGTATCAGCTGCGGCCCCGGCTGGGCTTTTCCCTCTCCGCCGCCCACTACGACCACCGGCTGCGGGGAGAGGACTCCCGGCGGGACGCCCAGTTCGTGGAACAGTTCGTCCGCCTGTGCTGCGGCCCCCAGCGGCTGGCGGACGGGCGGGTGCTCCCCGCCGTGCCCCTCTACTCCGGCTCCGGCGACGTGGCCGGGGCGGCCGCCCGGCAGGGCCGGGGGGTGGAGGAGACCGCCCGGGCCATGCGCTACGCCTTCCTCCGGGCCACCGCCCGGACCGTCGGGGCCGACCGCATCGCCACCGCCCACCACGCCGACGACAACGCTGAGACCATTCTCTTTCACCTGGCCCGGGGCTCCGGCCTGCGGGGGCTGACAGGCATCGCCCCCCAGGGGGCCGGCCTCATCCGCCCCCTGCTCACCACCCCCAGGAAGGAGATCGAGTCCTATCTGGCCTACTACGGCCTGCCCCACCGGGAGGATGCCTCCAATCGGGACGACCGCTACGCCCGCAACCGCCTGCGCCATCAGGTCACCCCCGTGCTGGACGAGCTGTTCCCCGGCTTCGCCCCCCGGCTGGCGGACACCGCCGCCCGGCTGCGGGCGGACGAGGACTGTCTGGCCCAGCTGGGGGCCGACCTGGCCGCCCGGGCCGTGGCCAAGGACGGCGGCTGGTCCATCCCCGCCGCCGCCCTGGCAGAGGCGCCGGAGCCTATCGCCCTCCGGGCGGTGCAGCAGCTTCTGGCCCGGCTGCGGGGGGATGGCCGGGACTGCGCCGCCGCCCACTGGGCGGCCCTGCTCCGCCTGTGCCGCACCCAGGACCCCTCCGCCCGGCTCTCCCTGCCCCACGGTCTCACCGCCCGGCGGGAGTATGAGGCCCTGCTTCTGCTCCCCGCCAGAGAGGAGGCCCCCCTCTCCCCCGCCGTCCTCCCCCTGCCCGGGCAGGTGACCTGGGGGGAGTGGACCGTCACCGCCGCCCCGGTCCGCTACCTGGGACAGCCCCAGGGGACGCTGGACTTTTACCTCTCCCAGCAGGCCGTTCCGGCCCTCACCCTCCGCCCCCGCCGCACCGGCGACCGGCTGGCCCCGCCGGGCCGCCCCGGAAAATCGCTGAAGCGGCGGCTCATCGACGAAAAGATCCCCCGGGACCGCCGGGACCGCCTGCCGGTCCTGGACGCCGCCGGGCAGGTGGCCGCCGCAGCCCTTTTGGGGCCGGATGCCGCCTTTGTCCCCCCGCCGGGCGCAGATGCCTGGCACATCCGCCTGATCCCGCCGGACGGGACGCACCCGTCCGAATGACTCCCACACCAACCCAGGAAAGGAAGCTTTTATCATGTTAGAAAAAGACATCGAATCCGTTCTTTTCAGCGAGGAGCAGCTGAAGCAGCGGGTCCGCGAGATCGCCGCCGAGATCGAGAAGGACTACGCCGGCAAGGAGATCATGCTCATCAGCGTGCTCCGTGGCTCCTTTGTGTTCATGGCCGACCTGTGCCGGGCCATCGACCTGCCCTGCACCCTCGACTTCATGTCCGTCTCCTCCTATGGCAAGGGCACCACCTCCAGCGGCCAGGTGCAGATCACCAAGGACCTGTCGGAGGATATCTCCGGCCGTCACGTCATCGTCATTGAGGATATTCTGGACAGCGGCAACACCCTGAGCTACCTGCTCAGGCTGCTGGAGCACCGCCACCCCGCCTCCATCCGCCTGTGCACCCTGCTGGACAAGCCCGACCGGCGCACCAAGCCCGTTCAGGTCCACTACTCCGGCTTCACCATTCCCGATGCCTTTGTGGTGGGCTATGGTCTGGACTACGCGGAGAAGTACCGCAACCTGCCCTACATCGGCATTCTGAAGCCTGAGGTCTACGGCGGCTGACGCCGGAAAGGAGGACCCGCCTATGAGACGCTTCCGCTCCAGAGACGCCACGCTCTATCTGCTCCTGCTGCTGACGGTGTTTTTCACCTTCTTCGCCCTTCAGCAGATGGACCGGGCGGACTCTCCCACATACAGTCAGATCCGAACCTATTTCGCCCAGGAGCGGGTCAAGTCCTTCTCGCTGGAGGACCACACCATGACGCTGACGCTCCGCGGCCCAAGCGACAGCACCTCCACCGTGGTCTATTCGGTGGCCGACCCCATGTATCTCTACCTGGATCTGCACGAGGAGTGGGACCGGCAGCTGGCCGCCGGTACGCTGGAGAGCTACGACTTTCCCCCGGGGGTGGAGAGCGCCTGGTGGTATTCCCTGCTGCCCTATCTGGTGTCCGCCGGTCTGGTCTGCCTGTTTTTGGCCATGCTCTACCGCCAGCGGGCCGCCATGAACGGCGGCGGGGCCCCCGGGGCCGCCCGGTTCAGCCACGCCCGCACCCGCACCCTCAGCAGTCAGGGCAAGCGCGTCACCTTTGACGATGTGGCCGGTGCCGTGGAGGAGAAGGGCGAGCTGCAGGAGATCGTAGACTTTCTGAAAAACCCCCAGAAGTTCACCGCCCTGGGGGCCCGTATCCCCAAGGGCGTGCTGCTGGTGGGCCCGCCGGGCACGGGCAAGACCCTCATCGCCAAGGCCGTGGCCGGGGAGGCGGGGGTGCAGTTTCTGTCCATCTCCGGCTCTGACTTTGTGGAGCTGTATGTGGGCGTGGGTGCCAGCCGGGTCCGGGACCTGTTCGACCAGGCCAAGAAGGAGTCCCCCTCCATCGTCTTTATTGACGAGATCGACGCCGTGGGCCGCCAGCGCGGCGCCGGCCTGGGCGGCGGACACGACGAGCGGGAGCAGACCCTGAACCAGCTGCTGGTGGAGATGGACGGCTTCAGCGCCAACGAGGGCGTGATCGTCCTGGCCGCCACCAACCGGCAGGACATTCTGGACCCCGCCCTCCTCCGCCCCGGCCGCTTCGACCGGCAGATCTACGTCGGTCTGCCCGACATCCAGGGACGGGAGGACATCCTCAAGGTCCACGCCAAAAAGAAGCCCCTGGCGGAGGACGTCTCCCTGCGGGACATCGCCCGGGCCACCGCCGGATTCACCGGGGCCGACCTGGAAAATCTTCTGAATGAGGCCGCCCTGCTGGCCGCCCGGGCGGACAAGCGCTTTATCGACCGGGCCGACCTGCACGACGCCATGATGAAGGTCATCGCCGGACCGGAGAAAAAGAGCCGGGTGGTCACCGACCACGCCCGCCGTCTTACCGCCTATCACGAGGCGGGACACGCCGTGGTCATGCACCAGCTGGCCACCCAGGACCCGGTGCACCAGATCACCATCATCCCCCGAGGCCCCGCCGGCGGCATGACCATCTCCCTGCCCAGCGAGGACAAGGCCTACCTCTCCCGCCGGGAGCTGGAGGAGCGCATTGCCGTCTGCCTGGGCGGCCGGGTGGCGGAGCAGGTGGTGCTGGGGGACATCTCCACCGGCGCGTCCAGCGACATTCAGAAGGCCACCCAGATCGCCCGCGCCATGGTCACCAAATACGGCATGAGCGCCAAGCTGGGGGCCATCAACTACGACAGCGGCAGCGATGAAATTTTCATCGGCCGCTCCATGGCCCAGGCCCGCCCCTACTCCGAGGAGGTGGCCGGCGCCATCGACCGGGAGGTCAAGGCCATCGTAGACGCGGCCTACGACCGCTGCAACCAGATCCTGTCCGAGTTCCGCCCCCAGCTGGAGGTCACCGCCCAGTACCTCCTGGACCATGAGACCATGGACGGGAAATTGTTCGACCGGGTGTTCACCTGCCCGGAGGACCCGGAATTGGTGGGGTATCCGGGGAAAACGGAATAAAAATGACCCGCCTGGCGTTCTGTTTTTGGAAGGTCAGGCGGGTGTTTTTTACACAAATAGCCTTCCCCTGGGGGAAGGTGCCCCCGAAGGGGGCGGATGAGGGGAACGCCGAAGGGCTTGGAGTAGAAGCGCCAAAAGTAGGCAGTTCTTTTGGCTCCCTTGTGTAAAGGGAGCTGTCAGCCGTCAGGCTGACTGAGGGATTGTCTGCCAAAGGGCCAGGCATAGCTACGACAATCCCTTTCCAACGATTCTTCTCTCTACATCCTTCGTCCAAAGCCAATTTTTTGGCTGTCTCATTCTTTTCCCTGCATTTTACTTGACGCTTTCGCTTTACTGTTGTATAATTTATCTAAATAAAGCCGACCTGTCTTTTGTCAATCTTGTGTGTTTTATCTGGCATTGGTCAAACAGAAACCCTGAGGTGATAAATATGTCCAAATATCAAGAGAATCTCTCCCCTTCTGACCTTTATCTGGAGCTGGAGGCCTTTTCCAACGGCCGCTCCACCCACGCCTGGCGCTGCTTCGGCTCTCACCCCGCCAAGACCGAGGACGGGACCGAGGGCTACGTCTTCCGCGTTTGGGCCCCCAACGCCCCCCGCGTCTCCCTCATCGGCGACTTTAACGGCTGGAACCTGGATGCCAACCCCATGGAAAAAACCGAGGGCGGCATCTGGGAGACCTTTATCCCCGGCCTGAACCGCTACGACGCCTACCAATACGCCATCCGTCAGGACGACGACACCTTTGTGGGCAAGGCCGACCCCTTCGCCTTCCATGCCGACACCCGGCCCAACGTCTCCTCTAAAATCTACGACCTGAACACCGGCTACCAGTGGGGCGACGGCGACTGGATGACCTTCCGCGCCAACCACGCCCCCTATCGCCGCCCCATGAACATCTACGAGTGCCATCTCGGCTCCTGGCGGCGCACCGGCGAGGGGGAGTTCCTCTCCTACCGCGACACTGCCTCCTACTTAGTTCCCTATCTGAAAAAGATGGGCTACACCCATGTAGAGCTTCTCCCCGTCACTGAGCACCCCCTGGACGCCTCCTGGGGCTACCAGTGCACCGGCTACTTCGCCGCCACCAGCCGCTTCGGTGTGCCCGATGATTTGAAGTACCTCATCGACCAGCTGCACCAGGCGGGCATCGGCGTCATCATGGACTGGGTCCCCGCCCACTTCCCCCGGGACGCCTTCGGCCTCTACCGGTTCGACGGCACCCCCACTTATGAATATGCCGACCCCCGCAAGGGCGAGCACGCCGACTGGGGCACCCAGGTCTTCGACTACGGCCGGAACGAGGTCCGCTCCTTCCTTCTGTCCTCCGCTATGTTCTGGCTGGAGGAATACCACATGGACGGCCTGCGGGTCGATGCCGTCTCCTCCATGCTCTACTTAGACTACGGCCGCAAGGACGGCGAGTGGGCCCCCAACGTCAACGGCGGCCACGAGAATCTGGAGGCCATCCAGTTCCTCCAGAAGCTGAACACCGCCATCTTCGGTGCCCACCCCGATGTGCTCATGGTGGCCGAGGAATCCACCGCCTGGCCCAAGGTGACCTACCCGGTGGACGAGGGCGGCCTGGGCTTCAACTTCAAGTGGAACATGGGCTGGATGAACGACATCTGCCACTACATCAAGATGGACCCCTACTTCCGCCAGTTCAATCACCGGGACATCACCTTCTCCCTGATGTACGCCTTCTCGGAAAACTACATTCTGCCTCTGTCCCACGACGAGGTGGTGCATATGAAGGGCTCCTTCTTCGGCAAAATGCCCGGGGACAACCCCCTGAAATTCGCCGGTGTCCGCGCCTTCTACGCCTATATGATGGCCCACCCGGGCAAAAAGCTCACCTTTATGGGCACCGAGCTGGCCCAGTGGAACGAGTGGCACTTTGAATACTCCCTGGACTGGCACCTGCTCCAGTACGAGCCTCACCGCCAGACCCAGGAGTTCTTCCAGGCCATGAACGCCTTCTACCTGGAGCAGCCCGCCCTCTGGGAGCAGGACGACTCCTGGCAGGGCTTCCAGTGGCTGTGTGCCGACGACAGCACCGCCAACACCGTGGCCTTCCTCCGCTGGGATAGGGAGGGCCGCCCCCTCATCGTGGTGTGCAACTTCTCCCCGGAGCACCGCAAGGGCTACCGGGTGGGCGCGCCCTTCGCCGGTACCTGGGCCCCCGCCTTCAATACAGACGATGCCCGCTTCGGCGGCCAGGGCCTGGGCGACACCGCCAACCTGAAAACCGAAAAGGTCCCCTTCCACGAGCAGACCCAGTCCCTGGTCATCGACCTGCCCCCCATGTCCGCCATGATTTACCGCTGCGTCCGCAAGGCCCCCGGCCGCAAGCCCAAGGCCGAGACCGACGCCGCCAAGGCGGAGAAGGCGGAGAAAAAGCCCGCCAAGACGGCCAAAGCCGCCAAAGCCGCCGCCAAGCCCAAGTCCACCAAGGCCGCAGCAGAGACGGACGCTGCCCCCAAGCCCGCTCCCAAAAAGCGGGCCCCCCGGAAAAAGGCCGCCCCCAAGGCGGAGGAAGCTCCCGCCCCCAAGGCCGAGGAACCCCAGGCGGAGCCTGTCCAGCCCGAGCCCGTCCAGCCGGAGGAGCAGCCCGTCCTGATTCCCCACGCCCAGGGCAAGAAAAAGGTCTCCCGCAAGGCCCGAAAGATTTCCAAGCAGTAAACTCCGGCGTTTTCCCGCCGTGTGCCCAGTATTCTGACCCCAGCGCGCAAACAAATACGAGGTGAACCGCATGAAAAAAGAAGTCGTCGCCATGTTGCTGGCCGGCGGACAGGGCAGCCGTCTCTATGCCCTGACCAGCCATGTGGCAAAGCCCGCCGTCCCCTTCGGCGGCAAATACCGCATCATTGATTTTCCCCTCTCCAACTGCGTCAATTCCGGCATCGACACCGTGGGCGTTCTCACCCAATACCGCCCCCTGGAGCTGAACAGCTACATCGGCAACGGCCAGCCCTGGGACCTGGACCGCTCCGACGGCGGTGTCCACATTCTCCCCCCCTATATGCGGGAGGGGGACCAGGGCACCTGGTACAAGGGCACCGCCAACGCCATCTATCAGAACATCGGCTTCCTGGACCTGTATAACCCGGAATATGTGGTGGTCCTGTCCGGCGACCATATCTATAAGATGGACTACGCCGACATGGTGGCCCTGCACAAGAAGTCCAACGCCGCCTGCACCATCTCCGTCCTGGAGGTCACCATGGAGGAGGCCACCCGCTTCGGCATCATGAACGTGGACGAAAACGACCGCATTTATGAGTTCGAGGAGAAGCCCCCCCAGCCCAAGAGCAACCTGGCCTCCATGGGCATCTACGTCTTCACCTGGTCCAAGCTGCGGAAATACCTCATCGACGACGAGGCCGACCCCAGCTCCTCCAACGACTTCGGAAAGAACATCATCCCCAATATGCTGCGCGCCAACGAAACCCTGATGGCCTACCGCTTCCACGGCTACTGGAAGGACGTGGGCACCATCAACTCCCTGTGGGATGCCAACATGGATATGCTGGCCCCCCACAGCAGCATTGACCTGTACGACCCCGATTGGCCCATCTACGCCCGCACCCCCATCAAGCCCCCCCATGTGACGGGGCCTGACGCCCGGATTCACCACTCCCTGGTCACCGGCGGCTGCTCCGTCGACGGCATGGTGGAAAACTCCGTCCTGTTCCACTCTGTCACCGTGGAGAAGGACGCCGATGTGCAGTATTCCATCCTCATGCCCGGCGCGGTGGTCAAGTCCGGGGCCAAGGTGAGCTACGCCATCGTGGCGGAGGACGCCGTCATCGAGTCCGACGCCGTGGTGGGCGCACCGCCGGACGACGACTCCGACTGGGGCATCGCCGTGGTGGCCGGCGGGGTCCACATCGGCCCCAAGGCCACGGTGACCCCCCGCGCCATGGTCCGTGAATCTGTGAAGGGAGGTGAGCGGGTATGAATGAGCTCCACGGCATTTTGTTCGCCTACCGCTCCGATGCCCGTCTGGGCGAGCTGACCCGCCCCCGCAACACCTGTTCTCTGCCCTTTGGCGGCCGCTACCGCCTCATCGACTTCATGCTCTCCAGCTACGTCAACGCCGGCATCAGCGACGTGGGCGTCATTGTCCACGAGAGCTACCAGTCCCTTCTGGACCACCTGGGCTCCGGCAAGGACTGGGACCTGAGCCGCAAGCACGGCGGTCTCCGTATCCTGCCCCCCTTCAGCTACGCCGAGCACGGCCACGGCGAGTATAAGGGCAACATGGATGCCCTGGCCGGCGTGGCGGGCTATCTCAGCACCATCCGTCAGGAATACGTCATCATGGGCTGGGGCGACATCGTGCTGAACCTCCCCGTGGCCGACGTGCTGGAGCAGCACATCTCCTCCGGCGCAGACATCACTATGGTCTGCACCCCCACCCCCACCGGCGCGCCCCGATACTCCGAATATGTAGAGGTCAGCGGCGACGGCCGGGTCACCGACCTGTCCGTCCACCCCTCCTCCAGCGACCAGTCTCTGGAATCTCTGGAAATTTATATCCTGTCCAAGTCCCTGCTGCTGGACATGGTGGACTACTGCGCCGCCCACGACCTGCACAGCTTCAGCCGCGGCGTCCTTCAGCCCCGGCTCAAGAGCCTGAAGCTGGTCCCCTACATCCACAAGGGCTATGTGGCCCGCTTCCAGTCCGTCAGCGACTACTACCAGAACTCCATGGACCTGCTGGGCCCCGCCGTCCGGGCCGACCTGTTCAACCCGGAGCGCCCCATCCGCACCAAGGACCAGTCCAACCCCTCCACCTACTATGGTCCCGACTCCGTCTCCCGCTGCTCCCTGGTGGCCGACGGCTGCTTTATCGATGGCGAGGTGGAAAACTCCATCCTCTCCCGGGGCGTCACCGTGGAGAAGGGTGCCAAGGTCTCCCACAGTGTGCTTATGCAGGGCACCGTGGTCCGGGCCGGGGCCTCCCTGTCCTATGTCATCGCGGATAAGAACGTCCAGGTGAAGGACGGCCGCGTCCTCACCGGCCACTTCACCTACCCCCTGGCCATTTCCAAAGGCTCCGTGGTCTGACCCTATCGTTTCCCCCTCCCCCCCTGCTGTCTCCCCCGGCGGGGAGACAAGCAGAGCTACCAAAATAAGGAGATCGTCTATGAAAATTCTGTTCGCCTCCTCTGAGGTCGCACCCTTCATCAAAACCGGCGGTCTGGCCGATGTGGCCGGCTCCCTGCCCCAGGCCCTGGCCGCCGCCGGGCACGAGGTCAAGGTCATTCTCCCCCTGTACGAGGGGATCGACGAGGACTGGCGCGCCAAAATGACCTTTTTGAAGTATTTCAACGTCACCCTCTCCTGGCGGCACGTCTACTGCGGCGTCTTCGAGCTCAAGCGCGCCGGGGTCACCTACTGGTTTGTGGATAACGAGTTCTACTTCAAGCGCTGGCAGCTCTACGGCCACTTTGACGACTGCGAGCGCTTCGCCTACTTCTCCCGCGCCGTGATCGAAATTCCCGGCCAGCTGGACTGGTCCCCCGACGTGATCCACTGCAACGACTGGCAGACCGCCCTGGTCCCCGTCTACCTGCTGGAGGAGAAGTACCGTATTCCCCAGCTGGCCAACACCAAAACCGTCTTCACCATCCATAACATCGAGTATCAGGGCCGCTACGGCGACCAGGTCCTGCAAGACGTGATCGGCCTGGACAAGAGCTACTTCAACGAGGGGATGCTGGCCTACTTCGGCGACGTGAACCTGATGAAGGGCGCCATTCTGGCCTCCAACTTCGTCACCACCGTCTCCCCCACCTATGCCCAGGAGCTCCGCACCCCCTTCTATGCCCACGGCCTGGACGGGGTCATCAACCAGCAGAGCGGCAAGCTGGAGGGCATCCTCAACGGCATCGACACCGCCCTCTACGACCCCAAGACCATGCCCGGCCTGGCCGCCAACTTCGACCTGAAGACCCTGGACACGGGCAAGGCCAAGTGCAAGCAGGCCCTGCAGCGGGCGGTGGGCCTGGCGGAGGACCCGGACGTGCCCCTCATCGCCTGCGTCTCCCGTCTGGTGGGCCACAAGGGCTTCTCCCTGGTCGCCGACGCCCTGCACCAGATCATGGAGCAGAACGTCCAGATGGTGGTCCTGGGCACCGGCGACTGGCAGTATGAGGAGGCCTTCCGCAACGCCCAGGCCCAGTACCCCGGCCGCTTCTCCGCCCAGCTGACCTACTCCGGCCCCCTGTCCAACACCATCTACGCCGGCGCGGACCTGTTCCTCATGCCCTCCGTCTCCGAGCCCTGCGGCCTGTCCCAGATGATCGCCATGCGCTTCGGCACTGTGCCCATCGTCCGGGAGACCGGCGGCCTGAAGGACACCGTCCTCCCCTACAACAAATTCACCGGCGAGGGCCGGGGCTTCACCTTCGCCAACATCAACGCCGGCGATATGCTCTGGGTCATCCGCGAGGCGGTGGACCTCTACCACGCCGACAAAAAAGCCTGGCGCGCACTCCAGACCGCCGACATGACCGCCGACTTCACCTGGAGCCACTCCGCCCAGGAATATATCTCCATTTACCAGCGGATCATGGGGTAAGATAACATGAGACAGCCCGCCCCCCCACAATTTCAATGGAGGGCGGGCTTTTTTTGCCCCAGAATTTTCTCTTTCAACATCCTGTAAACGAAAACTGCGCCGAAGCGCAGTTTAATCGTTGATGGTCAGAACGACCAGTTCACACCAGCCACCGCGTTCCACGGGGACTCCACACCGGCACCATGGCTATACCCCACCCCGAAATGCCCGCTTAACGTACTGCTGAATGAGGCTTTAATACCTGCCTGGTATATTCCACGTCTGCCCGACAAATCATTGACAAAATTACCGTCACTATTCACTTTCACCCGATTATCATCGACAAATTCTTTGCGCACAGCCGCCTTCAGGCAGGGTTCAATTTCCATACCGTTCCCCAGACGCATGTTGTAACTCAGCGTTGCACCCAGTTCACGATATATACTGCGGGTATCGACTGATTTCGATTCCATGCCATTGGATAAATGATAGTAGCGTCTAAGTGACCTAAGCTCTGCTGCAACATCAGCCCGCAGGCACCAGACCAGGGGATTCATCCTGAAGAGACAGCGCAGGTGTATTGTGTTCACCGCTCATCAAAGACATCATGATGAAATGATGATATCCCGCATAAGAAAGAGGCATTTTTTACACGCAGTGCGCTGAAGTGTAGTTGGATACC
>URTG01000021.1 GCA_900550705.1 uncultured Eubacteriales bacterium
CCTCACAATTTTAACGCAGCGAAAATGTTTGCAGCTTGGCAAAAAAGCGGCGAAGCCACTTTTTCGACAAGCTGAAAGTTGCTGTGGAATTTCGGTTCCGCAGCAATTTTTTGCCTCAGGTCCGGCTTTCAGAAGCGATCGGGGTATGCTATAATCAGGCAATCTGTGATTGGAAAAAGAGAGGGAACACCATGGTAAAACTCATCGCATTGGACTTAGACGGCACCCTGCTGGACCCGGCGGGGAAGCTGGACCCGGCCGCGCCGGCGGCTGTCGCCAAGGCCCGGGCGGCGGGAATCCGGGTGGTGCTGTGCACCGGACGGGCCATTCCCGAGGCCGCCGACTTCGCCCGCCAGGCGGGGTGCGACGACCTGGCGGTGGCTCTGGGCGGCGGCGTGGTGGCCGACGTAAAGCAGAACCGGGTGCTCCGCCGCTTCGACCTGCCGGAGGAGACGGGCCGGAAGGCCCTGGCCCTGTGTCAGGACCGGGGGATGGAGTGGGTGATTTTCGCCGGGGAGGAAATTCTGGTGGACCCGGTCTCCCTGGCGTCTCTGGAGACGTATTACGACTCCCCGGCCTTTTACGCCCACGCCGTCACCACCCCGGACCCTCTGGCCTATGTGACGGAGCACGGCCTGCCCGTCACCAAGCTCCACGGGGAAAAAGGCCCCTTCCCCCTGGAGGAGCTGGCCCGACTGCCCGGCGCCGACCTGTGCCGCACCAACGACCACGACTTTGAGCTGCTGGCCCACGGGGTGAACAAGGGCCGCGCCCTGGCCCTTCTGGCCCTGCTGTACGGCGTGTCTATGGCCGACTGCGCCGCCGTGGGCGACAGCGAAAACGACCTGTCCATGCTCCAGGCCGTGGGCACCCCCATCGCCATGGGCAACGCCGCCCCCTGCGTCAAAGCCGCCGCCGCCCGCGTCGTCTCCGACTGCACCCACGGAGGCGCGGCGGAAGCGATTTTGAGCTGCTTGGAGGGGTAAGAAGATACAGAAAACGGAGGACTGCCGAGAAAAGCAGTCCTCCGTTTTTTAACTGAGACTTAGATTTCCGCCCCGCACACCGGGCAATATTCGATATAGAACCCGGAAATGGGAATGGAGCAGTGGCAGCACGGGCAGCGCAGCGCCACGATACTGTAAATTATGCCGATAGCACAGATGATCCCGCCGACCGTACAGACGACGTGGACATCGAGTTGCAGGGCAAATAGAATTACGGTCACGATCATGCCGAAAATAAGGATCGCTTGTGTGAGCAGCCGCTTTTGGAACATGGTCATCTCTACACCCCCTTTTAGGGACAGAGTAGCATAGATTCCGCGCTGTTTCCACAGCCGCTTTGTAAAATGTGGGAAAAATGTTTGTAAATCAGCTCAGCTGAAACTGCCCCGTATACAGCCGATAATATCTTCCCTGCTTTTCCAGCAGCTGTTCGTGGTCGCCC
Source organism: uncultured Eubacteriales bacterium (assembly GCA_900550705.1). GTDB lineage: Bacteria > Bacillota > Clostridia > Oscillospirales > Oscillospiraceae > Lawsonibacter. Next base: position 1,450 of record URTG01000021.1, read on the forward strand.
TTTTCCTCGATCTCGCCGTGTTCGATGACGACGATGCAGTTGGCGTTGCGGACGGTGGACAGGCGGTGGGCGATGACGAAGACGGTGCGGCCCTCCATCAGGGTGTCCATGCCCTTTTGGATGAGGGCCTCGGTGCGGGTGTCGATGGAGGAGGTGGCCTCGTCCAGGATCATCACCGGCGGGTCGGCCACAGCGGCCCGGGCGATGGCCAGCAGCTGGCGCTGGCCCTGGGAGAGGTTGGCCCCGTCGCCGGTGACGGGGGTGTCGTACCCCTGGGGCAGGCGGCGGATGAAGGAGTGGGCGTTGGCGCTCTTGGCGGCGGCGATGCACTCCTCGTCGGTGGCATCCAGACGGCCGTAGCGGATGTTGTCCAGAATGGTGCCGGTGAACAGGTGGGTGTCCTGGAGCACCGCGCCCAGGGAGCGGCGCAGGTCGTCCTTGCGGATGTGGGTGACGTCGATGCCGTCGTAGGTGATGAGGCCGTTGTCGATCTCATAGAACCGGTTGATGAGGTTGGTGATGGTGGTCTTGCCCGCGCCGGTGGAGCCGACAAAGGCGATCTTCTGCCCCGGGTTGGCGTAGACGGTGACGTCGTGCAGAATGCGCTTGCCGGGGACATAGGAGAAGTCCACATGGTGGAACCGGACGGCCCCGCGAAGCTCGGTGAGGAAGTAGTCCTCTCCGGGGACGTTCCGCACCGCGCCGCGAATGCGGTGGAGGGTGGGCTGGCCGGTGTGGTCGGGATACTTCCAGGCCCAGCCGTGTCCGGCCAGGGCCGCCAGGTCGTCCGCCCGGGTGAGGGCACCGTCCTGGGCGATTTTTACCCAGATGCCCTGGGAGGAGTCCTGCCCAGGCAGCAGCAGACGGAGCTTGCCGTCCTCCAGCTCGGCCTGGCCCAGCTCGGTCATGTCGTCGCCGGGGCCAAGGAGCACGGGGACCAGGGCCATGCCGGCGGTGCGGGGGGTCCGCCAGGCCCAGGTGCCGGTGCGGCGGTCGGTCTGGGACAGGGTGCCATTGGCATCCTTCTCCGCCCGGACCAGGGTGACCTCGCCCTCGTCTACCTCGGGCCGGGTGTCCATCACCTCGAAGATGCGCTCCGCGCCCGCCAGGGCGGACAGCAGAGTGGTCATCTGCTGGGAGATCTGGTTCATGGGCTGGCCCACCTGCTTGGAGTAGTTCAGATAGACCACCAGCCCGCCCAGGTCAAAGCCCTGGAGCACGGACAGCAGCCCACCGAAGGCGGCGGTGAGGGCGTAGCTCACGTTCATCAGGTTGCCGGACACGGGCATAATCATGGTGGAGTAGAAGTTGGCCCTCTGGGCCGCGTCCCGATAGGCCAGGTTCAGGTCCTTGAAGTCGGCCTTGGCCTGCGCCTCGTGGGTGAAGGCCTTGACCACCTTCAGCCCCTCGATAGTCTCCTGAATGCTGCCGTTGACCTTGCCCAAGGCGGCCTGCTGGGCCTGATAGTACCGGCGGCTGCGGCCGCCCAGAGACTTGAACAGAACGCCGGTGAGGGTCAGCACCAGGGCGGTAGCCAGGAACAGCTTCCAGTTGATGAACAGCATCATGCCCACCAGGCCCACAAAGGTGAAGCAGCTGGACAGCATAGACACCAGGCTCTGCTCCAGGGCCATCTGCACGTTGTCCGCGTCGTTGGTGAAGCGGCTCATCAGCTCCCCGTGGGGGTGCTTGTCGAAGTAGGACAGGGGCAGGGTCTGGAGCCGGTCGAACAGCTCCCGGCGCAGACGGTTCACCCCCCGCTGGGCCAGCTGGACCATCACGGCGGACTGCCCATAGGTGGCTGCGGCGCTGAGAAGCTCCACGGCGATGAGCAGCAGCACGGCCTTGCCCAGGCCGCCGAAGTCGGTGCAGCCCGACCAGACGAAATTGTTGATGATGCTCCGCATCATATAGGAGCCGCCGATGTTGGTGCCCACCGAGAGCAGCAGAAAGGCCAGCACGGCCAGCAGCGGCAGCTTGCTCCGGGTGAGGTAGCCCAGCAGACGGTGGATGGTTTTGCCCATATTCTTGGGCTTCTGGAAGCCCCCCCGGGGGGCGCGATTGGGTCCCGGCATTATTCACCCACTCCTTCCTGCTGAGAGCGATAGATTTCCTGGTAGATCTCGTTGGTGGCCAGCAGCTCCTCATGGGTGCCCCGCCCGGCGATGTGGTCGTCGTCCAGAATGAGGATCTCGTCGGCGTACTGCACAGAGGAGATGCGCTGGGCGATCATGATCACGGTGGTGCCCTTGAGATTCTTCGAGAAGGAGGCCCGGATGGCCGCCTCGGTGGTGGAGTCCACGGCGGAGGTGGAGTCGTCCAGGATCAGAATGGCGGGCTTGCGGAGCATAGCCCGGGCGATGCACAGCCGCTGCTTCTGGCCGCCGGAGACGTTCACGCCGCCCTGGTCCAGCATGGTGTCGAACCCGTCGGGGAGGGACATGATAAAGTCATAGGCCTGGGCATCCTTGGCGGCCTGGAGCATCTGCGCCTCGGTGGCGTCGGGGTCGCCCCAGAGCAGATTTTCCCGGATGGTGCCGGTGAACAGCACATTGGTTTGCAGCACCATGCCGATGCGGCTACGAAGCTCCTCCAGGGGGTAGTCCCGCACGTCCATGCCGTCTACCAGCACCTGGCCGCCGGTGACATCGTAAAACCGGGGGATCAGGTTCACCAGAGAGGACTTGCCCGTGCCCGTTCCGCCCACCAGGGCGACAAACTGACCGGGCTTCACCGAAAAGCTGATGTGAGACAGCACGTCGTCCCCCGTGCCGGAGGCCAGGTACTTGAAGGACACGTCCCGGAACTCCACTTCACCCCGGGGGGCGGGCAGGGGCTTCCGGCCGGCCTCCGGCCGGTCCTCCACCGAGGGCTCGGTGTCCAGCACCTCTTGAATTCGGGCGGCGCAGGCCTGGGAGCGGGACAGCTGGAGCAGGGACATGGCCACCATCATCACGCTCATCAAAATCTGAAAAATGTAGTTCAGAAAGGCCTGGAGGTCGCCCAGATCAAAGCTGCCGCCCATGACCATCCGGCCGCCGAAGTACAGCCCCGCCACGGTGGCGGCGTTCATGGCAATGATCATCACGGGCATGATGGCAATGATCCGCATCCCCACGGACAGGAAGGCCCGGGTCAGGTCGTTGTTGGAGCGCTTGAATTTCTCCCGCTCGTGGTCCTCCCGGACAAAGGCCTTGACCACCCGGATGGCCACCAGATTTTCCTGCAAGGTGTTGTTCAGCCCGTCGATCCTGGTCTGAAGGACCTTGAAAAGTCTGGTACAGGTATACATCAGCCCGCCCACGGCCAGGATCATCAGGGGGATAATGACCACCAGGATCATAGCCAGCCGGGCGTTCAGCCGAAAGCTGATGACCAGGGCCACCACCAGCATCACCGGGGCGCGGACCAGCATCCGCAGACCCATGGACAGCATCATGGTCATGTTGTTCACATCGTTGGTCATGCGGGTGATGAGGGAGGCGGAGGAGAACCGGTCGATGTCGGCAAAGGAAAACTCCTGCACCCGGTCGAACAGGCACTGACGCAGGTTGGCGCCGAAGCCCTGGCTGGCGTAGGCCGCGTATTTAGCGGCCAGCACACCGCAGGTCATAGACACGGCGGCCATCACCAGCATGACGGCGCCCAGCCGAAAGATTTGGCTGGTGTCCCCCGCCGGAATGGCCACGTCTACGATCCGGGCCATGACCAGGGGGAGCAGCAGCTCGCAGATCACCTCGAAGATCATGAGCAGGGGTGCCTTGGCCGCCTGCCGCTTAAAGCCCTGGAGATGGGTCAGAAATAGGGAAAGCAAGGTTACAGACCTCCTTTGAGATTGGGTGGGAAGCAGACATCAGGCCCCTCCAGATTTTCCAGCATCCGCTGGCGGAAGGCGCGCAGCTGCTCCCGCTCCTGGGGCGTAAAGCCGGAGAGCATCCGCTGGGACACGGCCTCCATGGCCTCGTCGCAGCCCTGCACGGCCCGGCGGCCCTTGTCGGTGAGCAGCACCCGGTTGCACCGGGCGTCCCCCTCCCGGGGCTCCCGGTGGATGTAGCCCCCGCGCTCCAGGGATTTCAGGGAGTTTGCCACCGCCGCCGGGGAGATATGCAGCAGCGCGGCCAGTTCCCGCTGGGCCAGGCAGTCAGACTCTGGCGCGCAGTAGCCCTTCATCACGCTCATCAGCATGGGGTGGCCGATCTCACTCAGTCCCCGCCGGGCCAGCTCGGCAGTCACGGCGTTCTTGTGGGCCAGGTGGATACGGTGGCTGAGAAAGGCCAGTTGTTCGTCTGAGGTCAGCACAAAAAGAAACCTCCTTCCGGAATAATTAACCCATTAATTGTTAGCGTGCTGATTATTATACCCGAAGTCAGGCAAATGTCAATGGGCGGGGGAGGGGATTTTATAGAATGTTTACATTTTCGCCGGGCGTATCATGGGGACGGTCCCTGTGATACGTCCTCGAACGCGCAAAAAAATACGGAGAAGCACCCGCTCGGTGCCTCTCCGCATCAGAAAAATCAGGAATTTTTTGGATCGCTCCATGATTCAATCGCCACTGCGCTCCTCATCAAAGTATTGAATCTTAACCGTCAGATATCTTTGGCTTTGGGCCCGTTGAAAAATCCCGCAGATTTTGTCTACATACTCTGTAAATCGCTCGTTTTCTCCGTATGCCGCATTCGTAATTTTTCTGGGCCGTAAAATTGTAAAATCATTTCCTTTGTGAGTCATTCCCCACAAAATGTCCCATAAAGCACTCAGATTGCTCCCGTAATCGTCCTCCCACTCCATTTTTTCTCGCATTTCGGCGTACAAATCGCAATGGTATCTACACTTGCTGAAATCAAGAGTGACTGGGATTCGTTTTTCCATGTTGACCTCCTAGAACAATTTCGTAAAAAGTGCAGTAATGGTCGTAAGCTACAAAAAACGGAGAACCGCCAAATCAGCGGTCCTCCGTAATGCGTTGCTTTCGCTCAGGCCAGAGCGGCGGTGATGATGGCCATGGAGTAGACCTCCTGGGCGTTGCAGCCGCGGGACAGGTCGTTGATGGGGGCGTTCAGGCCCAGCAGGATGGGGCCGTAGGCCTCGAAGGAGCCAAGGCGCTGGGCGATCTTGTAGCCGATGTTGCCGGCATTGATGTCGGGGAAGATGAAGGTGTTGACGTAGCCGGCGACCTTGGAGCCGGGGCACTTGGTCTTGGCGACCCGGGGGGAGACGGCGGCGTCGAACTGCAGCTCGCCCTCGATGGGCACGTCGGGCATGGCCACCTTGGCCTTGGCGGCGGCGTTCCGCATCTTGTCCACGTCCTCGCCCTTGCCGGAGCCCAGGGTGGAGTAGCTCAGGAAGGCGACCTTGGGGTCCACGCCGAAGATCTTGGCGCAGTCCACGGTCTCGGAGGCGATCTCCACCAGCTCGTCCTCGTTGGGCTTGATGTTGATGGCGCAGTCGGCCATAGCCAGCACGTCGTTGTCGCCGGTGGCGGAAGGACGGACCAGGATGAAGCAGGAGGACACGATGGAACTGCCCGGCTTGGTCTTCACCAGCTGCAGGGCGGGACGGACGGTGTCGGCAGTGGAATAGGTAGCGCCGCCCAGCAGGGCGTCGGCCTCGCCCATGGCCACCAGCATGGTGCCGAAGTAGTTGCTCTTCTTCAGCGCGGCGCGGCAGTCCTCCTCGGTCATCTTGCCCTTCCGCAGCTCCACCATGCGGGCCACCATGGCATCCATATTCTCGTAATTTTCGGGATCGACGATGATCGCGCCGCGGATGTTAAAGCCGGCATCCTCGGCGGCATCCTGGATGGCCTGGGGATCGCCCACCAGAACCGGGGTCAGGAAGGTACCGGACAGCAGGCGCGCAGACGCCTCCAGAATACGGGGGTCGGTGCCCTCGGTGAAGACGATCTTGCGGGGGTGCGCCTTCAGCATCTCGATGAGCTTCTTAAACATAATGATTCCTCCAGAAACAAAACTGGCGCGCAGGGGCGCCTCTATTCTGATAATGTTAGCATTATCCGCTTAAAAATGCAAGGGCTCCGGGGATGTTTTCCCAATAGACGGGGGGCAAAAATTTGTTTTCAAAAAACATGGATTTTTTTCTATTTTTCCCTTTACTTTGGGTATTGCTATCCAGTATACTATTACAAAGTGTATTTTCACGCATTGCGAGTGTGTTGACAGTCTTCTTTTCCGGCCTGGGTGTCCTCCCAGGCCGCTTGTGTCGGAACGCGGAGTTCCCCGGAAGGCTGCTGTTTTTATGAGGTGAGACGATTTGAACGAAGAATTTTCCCGCACGCTCTCCCTGCTGCGGCAGGAAAAGGGCGTCAGCCAGCGGGCCGCCGCCGGGGAGCTGGGGATCTCTCAGGCGCTGCTCAGCCACTATGAAAACGGGATACGAGAGCCGGGTCTGCCCTTTGTGGTCAAGGCCTGCGACTACTACGGCGTATCCGCCGACTATCTGCTGGGGCGCACCCTCAGCCGCGACGGCACCACCATCACCACCCAGGAGCTGTATGACATCAGCGACGAGAAGGACAACTCCATGCGGGGGGGCGTGCTGGCGCTGCTGTCGAAAAAGCTGCTGGTAAATTCCATCGGTGTGCTGTTTGACCTGCTGGCCAAAACAGGGAACCGAGACGCCATCCGGGCTGCCTCCAACTACCTGTCCACGGGGGTGTATACCCTGTACCGCCACCTGTATCAGGCCAATCCGGACAACAACCCGGATTTCTTCTCCCTGGCCCCCCGGCAGTTCTCCGCCGGCCTGACCGACGCGGACATGAAGTGCTCTGAGACCGAGCTGGCCGACGCCCTGGCCGAGGGGAAAAAGGACCGCACCGCCCCCGACCTGAGCAACGACGCCCTGGCCCGGAACTATCCGGTGCTCTACCAGTCTCTGCTCCAGGTGGTGCACAACACCGGCGAGCGGCTCAACGCCCTGCTCACCTTCCGGCCCGGCAAGTAAGGGCTTATTATATCAGATTTACGGCAAAGGAGGCCCTTGTTTTTTATGACTGACCGATCTAAGATTCGCAATTTTTCCATCATTGCCCACATCGACCACGGCAAATCCACCCTGTCTGACCGGCTCATCGAGCAGTGCCACGCGGTGGAGCAGCGGCAGATGGAGTCTCAGCTCCTGGACAACATGGACCTGGAGCGGGAGCGGGGCATTACCATCAAGGCCCGGGCCGTCCGCCTGGAATATTCTGCGGAGGACGGAGAGACCTATCACCTGAACCTTATCGACACCCCGGGTCATGTGGACTTTAACTACGAGGTCTCCCGCTCCCTGGCCGCCTGCGACGGCGCGGTGCTCATCGTAGACGCCTCCCAGGGCATCGAGGCCCAGACCCTGGCCAACACCTACCTGGCCATGGAGCACGACCTGGAGATCCTGCCCGTCATCAACAAGATCGACCTGCCCGCCGCCGACCCGGCGCGGGTGAAGGAGGAGATCGAGAACATCCTGGCCCTGCCCGCCGAGGACGCCCCGGAGATCTCCGCCAAGATGGGCATCAACATCCCCGCCGTGCTGGAGGACATCGTCCGGAACATCCCCGCCCCCACCGGCGACCCCAGCGCCCCCCTGAAGGCCCTGATCTTCGACAGCCAGTACGACGCCTATGTGGGCGTGGTGGTCTACTTCCGGATCATCGACGGCACCCTGAAAAAGGGCATGAACGTGCAGCTTATGGCCTCCGGCGCCGCCTATCAGGTGCTGGACTGCGGCTATCTCCGCCCCCTGGGCATGGACTCCTGCCCCGAGCTGGTGGCCGGTGAGGTGGGCTGGTTCACCGCCTCCATCAAAAATGTAAAGGACACCCGGGTGGGCGACACCATTACCGGCGTGGACCGCCCCGCCGCCGAGCCTCTGCCCGGCTACCGCCCCGCCCAGGCCATGGTCTACTGCGGCATCTACACCGAGGACGGCTCCAAGTACCCCGACCTGCGGGACGCCCTGGAGAAGCTCCAGCTCAACGACGCCTCCCTGTCCTTCGAGCCGGAATCCTCCGTGGCCCTGGGCTTCGGCTTCCGCTGCGGCTTTTTGGGGATGCTCCACATGGAGATCATCCAGGAGCGCCTGGAGCGGGAGTTCGACCTGGACCTGGTCACCACCCTGCCCTCCGTCATTTACGAGGTGACCAAGACCGACGGCACCGTGGTCCGGGTGGACAACCCCCACAACTATCCCGACCCCGGCTCCATTGCCGAGGCCCGGGAGCCCTTCGCCAAGGTGACCATCATCGCGCCCCCGGACTATGTGGGCAACATCATGCCCATGTGCCAGGAGCGCCGGGGCACATTTAAGGATATGCAGTATCTGGACACCAACCTGGTGGAGCTGCACTACTCCATGCCCATCGGCGAGATTATCTATGACTTCTTCGACGCGCTGAAGGCCCGCACCAAGGGCTACGCCAGCCTGGACTACGAGCTGGAGGGCTATCAGCCCAGCCAGCTGGTGAAGGTGGACCTGCTCCTCAACGGCGACAAGGTGGACGCCCTGTCCTTCATCGCCCACCGGGACAAGGCCTACGCCCGGGCCCGGCGCATCTGCGAAAAGCTGAAGGAGAACATCCCCCGCCAGCTGTTCGAGGTCCCCGTCCAGGCGGCCATCGGCGGCAAGGTCATCGCCCGGGAGACCGTGAAGGCCATGCGGAAGGACGTGCTGGCCAAGTGCTACGGCGGCGACATCAGCCGGAAGAAGAAGCTGCTGGAAAAGCAGAAGGAAGGCAAAAAGAAAATGCGGACCCTGGGCACTGTGCAGCTGCCCACCGAGGCGTTTATGGCCGTCCTCAAGCTGGACGAGGAGTAAGCCGTGGCCGTCCGACGCCTGGAGCTGGCCGTCACCCCGGCCCACGCCGGTCTGCGGGTGGGGCAGCTTCTCCGGCGGGAGCTGGCCCTGTCCGGGGCGGTGGTCCGCCGGATCAAGTGGCTGCCCGACGGCATTCTGCTGGACGGCCAGCGGGTGAACACCCGCTGCGTCCCCCGGCCGGGGCAGGTGCTGTCCGTCCGCCTGTCTGACCCGGAGCGCCGCAGCGGCATCGTGCCCGCCCCCGGCCCGCTGGACATCGTCTACGAGGACCCGGACCTCATCGTGCTGAACAAGGCGGCCGGGGTGCCCGTCCACCCGGGACCGGGGCATTATTCCGATACGATTTGTAATTTTTTGATGAATTATTACGATTTGTCTGGCTGTGAGGCCGATGTCCATCCGGTCCACCGCCTGGATCGGGGCACCTCCGGCCTGTTGGTGGTGGCCAAGCACCCCCATGCCCAGGAGCAGCTGAAGCGGCAGCTCCACACCGCCGACTTCCGCCGGATCTACCTGGCCGTGTGCGAGGGCGCCCCCCAGCCCCCCGCCGGGACCATCGACGCCCCTCTCGGCCCCGTAGACGGCTCCCTGGTGGCCCAGCAGGTCCGCCCCGACGGCAAGCCCGCCCGCACCCACTACGAGACCCTGTCCCGCCGCGGCCCCCGCACTCTGGTGCGGCTGGAGCTGGACACCGGCCGCACCCATCAGATCCGCGTCCACCTGGCCCACATCGGCTGCCCCCTCACCGGAGATTTCCTCTACGGCCAGGAGGCCCCCGACCTGATTCCCCGCCCCGCCCTCCACTCCGCCCAGCTCGTTCTCCGCCACCCGGTGACGGGGGAGAGACTGGAGCTTCACGCAGAGCCGCCGGGGGATATGAGAAAGCTGGTGGAGTAAAGGGAGCAAACAAAAAACAGGGCCCCGGAATTCACATCCCGAGACCCTGCGCGCTTGCCACGACAAACGCATCAGGAAACAAATTGCGAACAAGCAACAAAAATGAAGTGACCCCAACTTTTACAGCATGGCTGCCCAGGGCGGAGAATGTAATCACTCCTCCAGCTGAGACAGGGCGTCTATCACCTTCTGGTGCTGGACCTGAACGGCGGTGTACAGGGCGGGGTCGGTCAGCGGCTGATCCCCCCGCAGGGCCTCGGTGAGGGCCCGGCTGGCGGTGAACAGGTCGGTGAAGCCCAGGTTCTGAGACACGCCCTTCAGCGTGTGGGCGGCCCGGAAGGCGGTGTGCCAGTCTTCGGCGGCCAGGGCGGCGGTCAGCTCGGCAAAGGAGCCGTCGGCGGCGTACATCTTCACGAACTTCAGGACGAGCTTTCCGGGAATCCGCTGGGTGACCTCATCCAGGCTGCCGCCCACGGTGACATACAGTTGTGCCAGTGTCATAGCATCGCTTCCTTTCCAACGATCCTTCCCTCCGAATCCTTTGGCCGGAAGGACTTTTTCGACAGCCTGCCCCCTCCGGACGCTTTGGCCGGAGGGGGTTTTTGATGATCCACTTTCTATGGTCCGGTCTGCCGTCTCAGCCGGGGGGCGGGGCGGTCGTTTCTGCTGGGGCAGGCGGCGGCCCCGCCCCCTCCCGGTCGGAGACATCGGGAGCGAAGGTGGCGTAGCGCTTGGGCTGCTGGGTGTCGACGAGCTGGCCCACGGCGCCGATGCGCTGCTCCGGCTGGGCGCAGGACCACAGGGCCCGCACCCGCATATGAAACAGGCGGCTCTCCTGCCCCGTCCGGAGCGTCAGGCTCATGGAAAACTCGGGGCACTGCCGGGTGGTGGCGTCCAGCGCGGCGCGAAAGCGCCGGTAGTCCTCCTCGCGGATGGGGCGGCGGTTCTCCGCCCGGGAGAAATCATGCACCGACCGGCGGTCTGCCGAGGGGCTGTTCCAGTCGATAAGGGTGGTAAGTCCGGACAGGGCGTCGTATTCAAACTGGATGCCGCCGGAGCAGGCAGCAAAGAAGTTCATCTGCTCCTGCATGGAATGAAGGACACAGGCGGAGTGGTCCTGCCGGGGCATGGAGTCCTCCTGCAAAATTTCGTTGGTCAGACGCTCGGCCTCCCGGGCGGTGAGATAGCTCTCTCCCTTGGGGAGGAACACAGTGCGGAGCTGGGGGGCGGCCTCCTGCAGGCAGTCCAGCAGCAGGGGACTGAAGGCCCCACATTCCCCCCGGAGGATCATGCGGATGGCGGTGTCGTGGTCAAAGGCGGCCTTGTAGCAGCGCACACCGGTCAGGGCATCGTACACATCGGCCAGGGCCACCACCTGGGCGGAGATGGGGATCTGCTCGCCGATCAGCCCGTCGGGATACCCCCGGCCGTCCCACCGCTCGTGGTGCCAGCGGCAGATGTCGCGGGCCACCTTGACGAGGGGCTCGTCCCGCTGGGCCGTAAGGCCCTCCAGAATTTGGGCGCCGATGACGGTGTGGGTCTTCATGATCTCGAATTCCTCCTGCGTCAGGCGGCCCGGCTTGTTGAGAATGGCCTCGGGAATGTCGATCTTGCCGATGTCGTGCAGGGCGGAGGCGGTGGTGATGAGGGCCACGTCGGCCTCCGTCAGGTCGTAGGCATCGGTCTTTTTCAGCAGGGTCCGCAGCAGCAGCTCCGTGGCGGAGCGGATGTGGAGGACGTGGTCGGCGCTCTCGCTGTTCCGGAACTCCACAATGTGGCTGAGGATGCCGATCATCAGGTTGTTGTTTTTCTCTTTTTCATAGATCTGGTCCTCGACGATCCGCATCAGCCGCTTCTGCTTGGCGTACAGGGCCAGGGTGTTCTCGATCCGGCGGCGGATGATATAGGCATCGAAGGGCCGGTGGATAAAGTCGGTGGCCCCCAGATCGTAGGAGCGGGCCACAAAGGAGTAGTCCTCGGCGGCGGAGAGCATAATGACGGGGATCTCGTCGATCCAGTGGAACCTCTGCATGGTCTCCAGAACCTGAAAGCCGTCCATCTCCGGCATGGTGATGTCCAGCAGCATCAGGTCCACATGGGTGTTCTGCTTCAGCAGCAGGACCGCCTTGCGGCCATCCTCCGCCTGGATAAAGTCGTAGTCCTCCCCCAGAATGTCCATGAGCAGGGCGCGGTTCATCTCGGAGTCGTCTACGATCAGGATGGTTTGTTTTTCTCTCATAAGGCTGCTCCTCTCTGGATGGGGCAGAGGCTTCTCCCTTCTTCGCCGGCCGGACGCAGGGCACAGGCCGGGTGGGGACCCATAAAATTCAAGCAAAACCGCATTGTGCCTTAGTTTATCACACGGCCCCCTTGAAATCAAGGAAGGTCCGAAGTTTTTTGCGAAAATCAGGGAAAAACCTAAAAAAATAAAGAGAGCGTTCCGGTATACGGAACGCTCTCCTTCTCAGCACACGCCGGACACCAGCTTGCCGCTGAGGACGACGGCCCGGACCCGGCTGAGCAGGTCCAGGGGGTGGCCGGAGGTGATGACCAGGTCGGCGTCCTTCCCCGGGGTGAGGGAGCCAACGCGGCCGTCAATCCCGGCAATTTCGGCGGCGTGGATGGTGATGGCCGCCAGGGCATCCTCCGGGTCCATGCCGCCCTTCACTGCCAGCGCGGCGCACAGGGGCAGATACTGGATGGGCACCTCCGGGTGGTCGGTGCAGATGGCCACCTTCACCCCGTGCCGGGCCAGCACGGCGGGGGTCTCGATGGTCATGTTGGCCAGCTCCGGCTTAGACCGGTCCCCCAGGATGGGGCCGGTGATGACGGGGATGTGCTCCTGGGCCAGCAGGTCGGGGATGAGGTGCCCCTCGGTGCCGTGGACGATGACGCACTTCAGGCCGAACTCCTTGGAAATACGGATGCCGGTGGCGATGTCGTCCGCCCGGTGGGCGTGGATGTGGACGGGCAGCTCCCCCCGGACCACGGGGCACAGGGCCTCCAGCTTGGCATCGAAGTCGGGCTTGTCCGCGTCCTCGTCCTCCTGGGCCAGGGTCAGCTTTTCGTCGTACTCCAGGGCCTTTTGCAGGTTCTCCCGGAGGATGGCGGCGGTGGCCATGCGGGTGACGGGGGTCTCGTGCCGCTCGTGATAGACGGACTTGGGATTCTCCCCCAGGGCCATCTTCATGGACACGGGGGCTTGCAGGACCATTTCGTCCACCCAGCGGCCATCGGTCTTGAGGGCGGCGAACTGGCCGCTGATGGGGTTGGCGGAGCCGGGGCCGGTGAGCACGGTGGTCACTCCGGCGGCCCGGGCCTCGGAAAAGCAGCGGTCCAGGGGGTTGATGGCGTCGATGGCCCGGAGATGGGGGGTGCAGGGGTCGGTGGCCTCGTTGCCGTCGTCGGCCTCGAAGCCCTGGGCGTCGCCGAACATACCAAGGTGACTGTGGGCGTCGATGAGGCCGGGGAGGATGTGGCCCTCCCGGGCATCCAGGGTCTCCCCCGCCCAGGCGGCGGGGCACTCCTCCATGGGACCCACGGCGGCAATTTTTTCGCCGGACACGGCCACATAGCCATGGGGGATGGTGCGCCCGTCCATGGTGTGGACGGTGCCGTTGATGATAAGCATAAAGAACCTCCAACGTTGGTTTTTCGAGAAAAAAGCGGGCAAAAATACGGGGAGCCGCCTGTTCAGACAGCTCCCCGTGGATGGGATCAACCTCTGCGGTTGCCGCCGCCGCTGCGGCGGTTTCCGCCCTTCTTTTCGATGTAGCGCAGCTCAGACAGCTTGCTGTCGGACGACTGCATGAACTGCTTCAAACGGTCTTCAAAGTCGGTGGGCTCCTTGGGGGCCTGCCGGACAAAGCCCATGGGGCGGGAGCCGCCGCGATTGCCGCCGGAATAGGGCCGACCGCCCCGGTCGCCGCCGGGCCGCCGCTCACCGCCGCCAGGCCGCCGGTCGCCGCCGGTGCGGGGCGTGCGCTGGGGCGGAGGCTCCACCTGCTTGATGGACAGGTTGATGCGCTTGGCCGGGTCGATGCCGATGACCTTGACCTTGACCTCCTGCCCCTCGTGCAGATAGTCCGTTACCTCATTGACATAGGAGTACGCAATCTCTGAAATATGGACCAGACCGGACTTGCCGTCCGGCAGAGAGACAAACGCTCCGAATTTTGTGATACCTGTAACCTTTCCGTCCAAAATGGACCCAACACCAAACTCACTCACTGACCGAAATATCCTCCTTGTGTAATTCCCCGCCCCGGCGGACACGCAGACCGCCAAAGGGGGCACCAGTCAACTGGCAACGTCGATATACAGCTCCTCGCCCTGGCGCACAAAGCCCTTTGCCCGGGCTACCCGCTCCAGCATATCAGGGTCGTCGCTGTTTTCGATGGCGTCGGACAGACGCTGGTTGTCCAGCTGCTGGCTGATGACCTGCTGCTCCAGCGTGTCCCGCTGGGCCTGGACTGTCTTCAGCTGTCCCAGCAGATTCAGCAGAGAGGTGGCCATGTAAATCATCAGGACCAGAACCACGATTTTGGTCAAAAATCCGGCAGGCTTGAATTTCACAGGGCTTCTCTCCTTCCATGCAGTTTGTCCGACAGGCTGATGCCCGCTCCATTTCTCTGGTTTTCTGTCCTATTCTATACCATTTTCTCCCGAAAGAAAAGGGATTTTTCGCAACTTTTAGAATTTTTTTCAAAACGCCGAAGGCCCACGCCGCCGGGGCGGCCAAAATGCGGAAAATCAGCGTCAGCGCGTCTGCCATTCCAAAGCCTAGCTTTAACAAAAAGGGACTCAGCGCCGCGAAATACACCCCGCCCCCCAGCAGACAGAACAGCGCGCCATACAGCCGGATCTGCCCGCCCCAGGCCGTTTGGGACCAGAGAAACAGCCCGGCGGTGGCCGCCAGCCAGAACAGCAGGTCCAGCGCCGCCCCCACCCCGGGCAGCCTGGCCCGGAGCACCCGGAACAGGTCATACAGCGCCCCGAAGCCGCCCCCCAGCAGCAGCGCCTGACACAGCCCCCGCCCCTGCTGGGCCACACTGACGGTCATCCGCCCAGCAGGCGGCGGAGCAGACCGCCCGAAACGGCGGGGGTCTCGTCCTCATAGCACAAGGACTGGATGGTGCCCACCACCGTCAGCTCCCCGCCGTCCAGAGACAGCGTCTCGATGTGCAGCCCCTCCCCCTGTATTTCCAGCTCCCCCAGGTTGGTGGTCAGCAGAATGGCGCTGTCGTCAAACCGCGCCACCTCCTCCACCCCGGACACAGACAGCTGCTCCCGGTCCTCCAGCACCACCCGGTGCCCCCGCCCCGGCCCGGCCCGGACGTCGTCATAAGCCATGCGCGTTCCCTCCCTTGCTGAGTAGTTTATATGTGGGTTGGAGGCGGGATAGAACAAAAACCGGAAAGCGCAGGGCGCTTTCCGGTGAGTGTGGAGTGAGGAGTTAGGAGGTAGGAGTTTGCAAACCCTTTGGTTGAAGCCTCTTGGACGGGGTCACCCTCATCCGCCCCCTGCGG
>URTG01000022.1 GCA_900550705.1 uncultured Eubacteriales bacterium
GGAAAGTACCTCGCCCGCAGGCGAAACACCCCCACCCGCCCGCAGGCGAAACATCCCCCCTCGTCCCACTTCCAAGCTCACAATATAAACCAAACATTTCATTGATAAGGAGGTCTTTTCATGTCGGATTGTCTGTTCTGCAAAATCATTGCCGGCGAGATTCCGTCGAACAAGGTGTATGAAGACGACCAGTGCTTCGCCTTTTACGACATTGATCCCCAGGCGCCCACCCACTTTCTGGTGATCCCCAAGGCCCACATCGGCTCCGCCGCCGAGATCACCGGGGAAAACAGCGCGGTGGTGGCCCATATCTTCCAGGTCATTGCCAAGCTGTGCAAGGACCTGGGCCTGGACAGCTACCGGATCGTCTCCAACATCGGGGAGCAGGCCGGTCAGTCGGTCCACCATCTCCACTTCCACGTCCTGTCCGGCCGGGACATGACCTGGCCTCCGGGCTAAGGAAGGAGCCGCGTATGCTTCCCAAGGACCCTGTGATCCTGCTCAGCTTTGTGAACGCCCGCCTGCGGGACGTCAGCGAGGACCTGGAGGACTTCTGTGCCGAGCACGACATCGCGCCCCAGGCCCTGGAGGCCACCCTGGCCCAGCTCGACTATCACTACGACCGGGAACACAATCAGTTCGTCTGACTCAAAGACCGCCCAGGCTGGGCGGTCTTTTTATATCCGGGAAGGGAAGGGGAGGGCGCGCAGGACCCCGGAAAAAGAAAAATCAAAAAGTCCGAAAAAAACCGTTGACAAAATGGTTAGCATATGCTAATCTATTGGTGGTTAGAGATGGCTAACTCGTAAAACCCCTCCTCACACCTCCCTGCTTTCTTCCATCTCCCCCTTAGGTTTGCGAACCCCTCTGACCACCAGAACGTCCCGTGGGACAGGCATCCCCACCGGACAAAACCCCCAGCCGTGGGCATACACGCGGCTGGGGGTTCCTGTTTGTGCCGAAAAAAATTCTTACCAAATCCGGAAAAATGTGTTAAAATAAAGGGGAACAAAGGATTATTCCATAAAAACTAGGAGGTGCTGTTGTGTATCAGATCGGAACGTTGATCGTCTACGGCGGAGAGGGCGTCTGCCGGGTGAAGGCGATCGGGCCCCTGGAGATGTCCGGCGTGCAGAAGGGAAGGGAGTATTACACCCTGGCTCCCCTCTACCGCAGCGGAACGATTTTCGCCCCGGTGGACACCAGCGTTTATACCCGCCCCATTATGACCCGGGAGCAGGCCGACGCTCTGATCGACCAGATCCCCGAGATCCCCGCGGAGATCTATGAAAACAGCAACCCCCGACTGTTGAACGAGCACTATCAGGCTCTGCTGAAAAGCTACGACTGCATGGACCTGGTCCGCCTCATCCGCGCGGTGTATCAGAAAGGCCGCAAGGCGGAGCAGCGGGGCAAGCGCCTGGGCCAGGTGGACGAGCGGAGCATGAAGCGCGCCGAGGAGATGCTCCACGGCGAGCTGGCCGCCGCCCTGGACATCCCCATGGACGACGTGAAGGATTACATTGCCCACCGCCTGGCAGCCCAGGCGGCGGAGTGAGTACCGCATCGGTACGGAGCAAAGACACAAGGAGGAATCCGTGATGGAAAAACGCATGATTACGGTCAGCCGTGAGTTTGGCAGCGGCGGACGGAGCATTGCCAAGGAGCTTGCAAAGAAGCTGGGCTGGACCTATTACGACAAGGAGCTGGTGAAGGAAGTATCCGACAAAACCGGCTTTGACCCCAAGTTCATCGAGGAACGGGGGGAGTTCGCCTCCACCGGCAGCCGCCTGGCCTATGCCCTGACCGGGCAGGGCATCCCCGGGGTGATGAACGGAATGTCCGCCTCTGACTTTCTGTGGTGTATCCAGCGGGACGTGATCCTCCAGCTGGCGGAGAAGGGCAGCTGTGTCATTGTAGGCCGCTGCGCCGACTACATCCTGCGGGACCGGGAGGACGCCTTCCACGTCTTTATCCACGCCCCCATGGCCGCCCGGGCGGAGCGGATCGTCCGGCTGTACGGCGAAGCGGAGCGCAGCCCGGAGCAGCGGCTTCAGGACAAGGACCGCAAGCGCCGGATCAACTACAAGCACTACACCGACCGGGAGTGGGGGATGTCTCAGAACTACCACCTGTCTCTGGACAGCGCCGCCATCGGCGTGGAGCGCTGCGCCGACGTGATCCTCAACGCCATGGGCCTGGAGGCCAAGCAGCAGTAAAACAAGCCCCGGGCTGACCTTCCTCCTGCGCGAAAGTCAGCCCGGGGCTTTTCGGTTCGCTCCAGCCGGGGCGAAAAAGGCAAACGGTCTGAAATCAGAGACCCTCCATCATTTTAATGCGGAGATAGCCGCCGTCTACATTGGTCTCGGCGATAAACTCCGGCACGGCGGGGACCATCAGCTGCCGGGGGCCGCCCTGAATGACATAGACGTTGTTGGCGGGCAGGGTGAGCACGTCGGCCACCTTGCCCAGCACCTCGCCGGTCTCCGCGTCCCGGGCCTCGATGCCCATAATATCCGCCAGGAAGAAGCCGCCCTCGGGCAGCTTCACGTCGTTCCGGTCAAGAAAGAGCACGGCGTTCCGCAGGGACAGGGCACCGGGCACGTCGGTGATGCCCGCAAACTTCATAATGACCATGTTCTTGTGGACTCTGGCCCGCTCCACCTGGATGGGGAAGTGGTTCTTGTCTACATAAAGGGTCTTGAACTGACACAAAAAGTCCGGGGAGTCCGCCCAGGGCATGACCCGGACCTCTCCCATGACGCCGTGGGTGCTGGTGACCTTGCCGACCTCCAGATAACGTTCCGGCATATTGCGTTCCTCCGTTCGTCAGAATGTAATATACAAAATATACAAACCCGCTCCCCGGCGGGGGAGGGGATTGGCTGCACAGATTGTGCTTCCGGGCAAAAAACAAAGACGCAGGAAACTTCCCTGCGCCTTTGCCTTAGTCCACGATCTCCACAGAGACGCGCGTTCCGCACCGCTGGGCCAGGGAGCGGACCAGGACACGGATCTCCTTGGCAATGCGGCCCTGACGGCCGATCACCTTGCCCATGTCCTCGGGGGCTACCCGCAGCTCCAGAACGGTTTCACCGTCGCCCTCGACCTCGGTGACGGACACCTGTTCGGGGTGCTCTACCAGATTCTGGGCCACATAGGTCAGAAGCTCTTTCATTGCGTGAAACCTCCCGCCTTACAGCGCGCCGGCTTTTTTCAGCAGATCCCGGACAGTCTCGGTGGGCTGAGCGCCGGTCTTGATCCAAGCCTGAGCGCGGTCCACATCGACCTTCAGGTCAGCGGGCTTCACGACGGGATTGTAAGTGCCGATCTCCTCGATGAAACGGCCATCGCGGGGGTAACGGGAATCCGCCACCACGATACGGTAGAAGGGAGCCTTCTTGGCGCCCATGCGACGCAGTCTGATTTTGACCATTATGTTCACCTCCAAATGAATGGTTAAGATATATGGAAAACACATCCGTGTTTTACCTGTGAATAGGGGAGCGGTCAGAAGGGGAAGCCCTTCCCGCCCAGTCCTCCCATGCCGGGCATCATGCCCTTGCCGCCCTTTTTGGCCATCATCTTCCGCAGATTCCGGGGGAGCTTGCCGCCGGAGAACTGCTTGGTCATGGTCTGGAGCATCTCAAACTGCTTCAGCAGACGGTTGACATCGACGACCTGGGTGCCGGAGCCGGCAGCAATGCGCTTTTTCCGGCTGGAATTCAGGACGTTGGGATTTTCGCGCTCGTAAGGGGTCATGGAGGTAATGATCGCCTCCATCCGCTGGAACATCTTGGTGTCCATATTGGCCCCCTCCAAATCGGAGGCCTTGACCCCGGGAATCATCCCCGCGATTTCGGTGAGGGAGCCCATATTCTTCAGCTGGGCCATCTGCTCATAGAAATCGGTCAGGGTGAACTTGTTCTTTCGCAGCTTTTCCTGGAGCTCGGCGGCTTTCTTCTGGTCGAAGGTCTGCTCGGCCTTCTCGATGAGGGAGAGCATATCGCCCATGCCCAGGATTCGGCTGGCCATGCGGTCGGGGTGGAAGACCTCGATCTGGTCCAGCTTCTCGCCCATGCCCACAAACTTAATGGGCTTGCCGGTGACGGCCTTGATGGAGAGGGCCGCACCGCCGCGGGCGTCGCCGTCCAGCTTGGTGAGGACCACGCCGTCGATGTCCAGCGCATCGTCAAAGGCCTTGGCGGCGTTGACGGCGTCCTGACCGATCATGGCGTCCACCACCAGCAGGATCTCCGTGGGGTTGACCGCGGCCTTGATGTTCTTCAGCTCGTCCATCAGGGCTTCGTCCACATGGAGACGGCCGGCGGTGTCCAGAAAGACCATGTCGTTGCCGTGCTTCTCCGCGTGGGCCACGGCGGCCCTGGCGATGTCCACCGGGTCGATCTGGCCCATCTGGAAGACGGGGATGTCCAGCTGCTGGCCCACGACCTCCAGCTGCTGAATGGCGGCGGGACGGTATACGTCGCAGGCCACCAGCAAGGGGCGCTTGCCGTTTTTCTGCTTCATCAGGCCGGCCAGCTTGGCCACATTGGTGGTTTTACCGGCGCCCTGCAAGCCGACCATCATCACGATGGTGGGGGGCTTGGACGCGATGGTGAGCTTGGTGCTGGAGCCGCCCATCAGCTCGGTCAGCTCCTGGTTGACGATCTTCACGATCATCTGGGCGGGGGAAAGGGCCTCCAGCACATCCGCGCCGACGGCTTTCTCCGTCACCTGGGCGATGAACTGCTTGACCACCTTGTAGCTGACGTCCGCCTCCAGCAGGGCCAGGCGAATCTCGCGCATGGCCTCCTTCACGTCGGACTCTGACAGCCGCCCCTTGCCCCGCAGCTTCTTAAATGCCGCAGACAGCTTTTCCGTAAGACCTTCAAATGCCATGGGTTACTCCTTCAAAAGAGCGTCGGCCAGGTCGCGGATTCGGAGGGAGGTGGCTTCCATCTCCTCATCCTCGTGCCGCTGCGACAGCTGGATCAGACGCTCCGCGTCGTGCAGGACCTGCTCCAGCTGCTTCTGCATGGTGAGGAACCGCTTGATCAGGCCGGTTTTGTCCTCTAGCTCGGTCAGCGTGGCTTCGGCGCGGACGATTACGTCCCGCACACCCTGGCGGGAGATCCCGTAGTTTTCGGCGATCTCGCCCAGGGAGAGGTCCTCGTTGTAATAGAGGTCGTAGAACTCTTTTTGACGGTCGGTCAAAATGTCGCCGTAAAAGTCATACAGCAGCGCCATGCGGTACGCCTGACTTTTCATTTCTGCGGCCTCCTTGCAAGCTATTTTGTAAAGCCTTTGAACTTTACAAACAGAATGATAGCACACCGGCCTCTGTTTGTCAAGCAAAAAACCTTGACACTTTTGCCGTTTCCTTTGGTATCTTTTTTACAAAACCGGGCAGACTGAGGGCACCCCGCCGGAGGGCGCAGGGGCGCTTGCTTCTTTACTTTTCGAGCGCATTCTGGTATGATACCACCAGAAGCATTCAGGGAATTTTTCCCTGAGGACCAAGCGCCCGGCTCGTTTTAAGGAACCGGGAAGAAAGGAATAGTTCTATGACACAAGTAACTCACCGGGAGCTTCAGCCCGGCGTGTGGCTGCGGACGGTCCACACGAATAAATTCAAGAGTGCGTTTCTGTCGGTGACGCTGATGGCGCCCCTGGAGGCGGAGACCGCCGGGGCCAACGCCCTGCTGCCCTCCGTTCTGCGCCGGGGCTCCGCCGCCCATCCGGACATGGAGTCTCTCTCCGCCGCCTTGGATGAGCTGTACGGCGGGGCCATCGAGCCTGTGGTCCGCCAGCGGGGCGAGACCCAGTGCGTGGGTCTGGTGGCCAGTGTGCTGGACGACGCCTATACGCTGGGGGGCGAAAAAATTCTGGAGCCTGCCGCCGCTCTGCTGGGCGAGCTGCTGCTGGACCCCTGCACGGAGAACGGCGTCTTCCGCGCCGATTATGTGGCGGGGGAGAAGGCCAACCAGCTGGACCGTATTCGGGGCCAGATCAACGACAAACGGACCTACGCCACCCATAGACTGAAGCAGCTCATGTGCCGGGAGGAGCAGTTCGGCGTGGATAAGCTGGGCGATGCCCAGCGGGTGGAGGCCATCACCCCCGCCAGCCTGTGGGAGCGCTACCGGCAGCTGCTTCGCGGCGCGCAGATCGAGCTTTACTACTGCGGCTCCGCCGAGCCTGAGCGGGTGGAGGCGGCCCTGGGTCCCATTCTGTCCCGGCTGCCGGCGAACCCGGACCGGGTGGACCCGGACTGTGAGATCCGCATCAGCGCCGGCCCGGAGCCTCAGCTGGTCACCGAGACCATGGACGTGACCCAGGGCAAGCTGGCCATGGGCTTCCGCACCGGCGGCGTCACCTGCTGGGAGGAGGACTATCCCGCCCTGGTGATGTGCAACGCCGTGTTTGGCGGCACCACCCTGTCCAAGCTGTTTATGAACGTCCGGGAGAAGCTGTCTCTTTGCTACTACGCCAGCTCCTCTCTGGAGCGGATGAAGGGCCTGCTGCTGGTGTCCTCCGGCATTGAGTTCAAGAACGAGGAGACCGCCAAGCAGGAGATCCTGGCCCAGCTGGAGGCCATCCGCCGGGGCGAGATCGAGGACTGGGAGCTGGAGGGGGCCCGCCGGACGCTCATCGGCGGCTACCGCGCCGCGCTGGATGAGCAGGGCCGCCAGGAGGAATTCTGGCTGGGACAGGCCGCCGCCGGTCTGGAGACCCCGCCGGAGGCCCTGTGCGCCCAGCTGGAGACCGTCACCCGGGAGCAGATCGCCGCGGCGGCCAAGAAGCTGGAGCTGGACACCGTCTATTTCTTGAAGGGCAAGGAGGTATAACCCATGGAAAAGCTGGAATTTCCCCAGGTAGGGGAGGTCATGTACCACCAGGTGCTGGAAAATGGAGCCTCTGTCTTTGTCTTCCCCAAGCCTGAGTTTCAAAAGGGCTTCGCCTTTTTCGCCACCAACTACGGCGGCATGGATATGCGCTTCTGCCTGGACGGCCAGTGGCACGACACCCCCGCCGGGGTGGCCCACTATCTGGAGCACAAGATGTTCGACACCCGGGAGGGCAACGCCCTCCAGGAGCTGGCGGCCAACGGGGCCAGTCCCAACGCCTTCACCAGCTCCGCCATCACCGGATACTACTTTGAATCCACCGAGAAGTTCGAGGAAAACCTGAAAATTCTGCTGTCCTTCGTCTCCGTCCCCTGGTTCACCCAGGAGAGCGTGGACAAGGAGCAGGGCATCATCGGCCAGGAGATTCGGATGATTGAGGACAACCCGGAGTGGAAGGTGTTCACCAATCTCATGGAGGCCCTGTACGAAAATCACCCCATCCGGGTGAACGTGGCGGGCAGCGTGGAGTCCATCTCCCACATCACGGCGGAGACCCTGTATGCCTGTCACAAGGCGTTTTACGACCCGGCCAACATGGTCCTGTGCGTGGCGGGCAACGTGGACCCGGAGGCCATCTGCGCCGTGGCCCGGGAGATTTTGCCCAAGGAGGCGGGCCCCATCGCCCAGAAGGACTACGGCGCGCCGGAGCCTCCCCACGCCGCCCGGGCTGAGCTGGTCACGGAGATGGAGGTCTCCACCCCCATGTTCCAGCTGGGCTGCAAGGGGGACGCCCCGGAGCGCGGTCTGCCCGGTCTGCGGCAGGAGCTGGTGGGCGAGCTGGCTATGGAGGCCCTGGTGGGCACCTCCAGCCCCCTGTACGCCAAGCTGTACCAGGCCGGCCTCATCAACGCCAGCTTTGGCTATGGCTACGACAGCTATCCCGGCTGCGCCTTCCTCTATGCCGGCGGTGAGTCCAAGGACCCGGCGGCGGTGAAGCAGGCCGTGCTGGACGAGGCCGCCCGCCTGGCCCGGGAGGGCATTGACGCCGCCCTGTGGTCCCGGCTGAAGAAGGGCCTGTACGGCAGCCAGGTCCGGGGGCTGAACTCCTTTGACAACCTGTGCGTCAGCCAGGCCCAGGCCTTCTTTGCGGGGCGGAATCTGCTGGACTTTGCCGCCCTGTTCGACCAGCTGGAGAAGGGGGAGGCCGAGGCCATGCTCGCCCGCTGGGCCACCCCGGAGCGGACCGCCCTGTCCGTCGTCCGGCCGAAGGGGGACGCGGCCCTTGACTAATGTGGTGACCTTTCCCGGCCTGGGGCTGAGCTTCACGCTGAACCGGGTGGCCTTCACCGTGCTGGGCCGCCCCATCTACTGGTACGGGCTTATCATCACCTGCGGCCTGCTGCTGGCCGTGGTGATGTGCAGCCGCCTGGGCAAGCGCTTCGGCATTACCGAGGACCAGATCCTGGACCTGATGCTCTTTGCCGTGCCTGCGGCACTGGTGTCCATCCGGGCCTATTACGTCCTGTTCAACCTGGACCTGTACCGCCGGACGGACGGCTCCCTGGACTGGTCCGCCATTCTGCGGTACAGCGACGGGGGACTGGCCATTTACGGCGGGATTATCTCCTCCATCATCGTCCTGCTGATTTTCTGCCGGGTGCGGAACATCAGCTTCCTGGCCTTTGCCGATTTGGGTGTCCATGGTCTGTTCCTGGGCCAGCTCATCGGCCGCTGGGGCAACTTTATGAATGTGGAGGCCTACGGCGGCCCCACCGCGCTGCCCTGGCGGATGTGCGCCGAGTCCATCGCCCGCAATATGCTGAACCAGGGCTATGTGGACCAGGCGGGCTTCCAGGCCATCCTGTCCGGCACCCTGGGGGTCCATCCCACGTTTCTGTATGAATCCCTGTGGAATCTGCTGGGCCTGTTCCTGGTGTATCAGCTGGGCAAGCGGCGCAGGTTCGACGGGCAGTGCTTCCTGTTCTACATTTTCTGGTACGGCCTGGGCCGGGCCTGGGTTGAGGGACTGCGGACCGACAGCCTGTATTTCTTCGGCCTGACCCTGTTCGGCGTGCCCATCCGCACCTCTCAGATGGTCGCCGTCGTCTCCGCCCTGGCGGCGGGGGCGGCGCTGCTCTGGATGAGCTGGAAGCGGCGGAACGCCCCGGCGGACCTCTACGTCCAGCGGGCGGCGGCCGGTCAAGACAAAAAGACCGACAAATAAATGGGGTTTACACTCTTTGATTTGAGCCGGAGGAGCATTTTTGTTCCTCCGGCTCAATTTTTTTCATAGCCCCGGCTCCTGCCGCATAGGATAGGGGCAACAGGAGGTGGACAGGCATGAAGCTTACTCCAGAGGAGGCCTACCGGCAGGCGGCCCGGGTGCTGCCCCAGCGATTCCGGCGGGAGGCATATCTGCTCCCCATCGAGGACCAGCGGCGTGCGGAGGAGTTCCGGCTCCGGACGGGGCGCCCCATGGCGGTGGTCCTGCCGGAGGGAGAACGAAGCTGCGGCGGTCCGCCGGTGACCGGACAGGATCTTGAGCTGCTGCTGGAGATCGCCAGCCGAAATTCCCTACATACGGTGCTGGACCAGCTGTGCGGCGGCTATCTTACGGCGGAGGGCGGCCACCGGGTGGGCCTGTGCGGCGCGGCGGTGCTGCGGAACGGGGCGGTGTGCAATCTGCGCCCCCTGTCCTCGGCGGCGGTGCGGATCGCACGGCAGATCCCCGGCGCGGCGGCGGGCATCTGGCCGGAGCTGTTCCGCACCGGACGGCTGGAGAATACCCTCATCCTCGCGCCCCCGGGGGCAGGGAAGACCACCCTGCTGCGGGACGTGATCCGCCGCCTGTCCCAGGGGGAGGGCTGCTCGCCCATGCGGGTGTCTTTGGCGGATGAGCGGGGGGAAGTAGCTGCCCTTTACAACGGCTGTCCTCAGCTGGATGTGGGCGGTCGGACGGACATCCTGTCCCACTGCCCCAAGGCGGAGGGGATGATGCTGCTGCTCCGGGCCATGGCCCCCCAGGTGCTGGCGGCGGATGAGATCACCGCGCCGGAGGACATCCGGGCCCTGCAATGGGCGGCGGGCTGCGGCGTGACCCTGCTGGCCACCGCCCACGGGGCGGACCGGGCCGATCTGAGCCGCCGCCCCCTGTATCGCAGTCTGCTGGAAGCAAAGCTGTTCCGCACACTGGCGGTGATCCGGCGGGAGGGGGACCGGCGCATTTATCAGGTAGAGGAGCTGAGCTGAATGTACCATCTGATGGGCGCCGTTCTGCTGGCCGCCGGGGGCGCGTGGTTTGGATTTCAGGCCGCCGCCGGACTGCGGCAGCGGGTCTGGGCGCTGCGGGACCTGGCGGCGGGACTGGCCCTGCTGGAACGGGAGCTGGAGCTGAACGCGCCGCCTCTGCCGGAGCTGATGGCCCGTCTGGCGGACACCGCCCCCGGCGCGGCCCGGACGCTGTTCCGCCGCTGTATTTCAGAGGAGGAGCGCCCCTTCGCCCAGACCTGGAGCCGGGCGGTGGAGGCGCAGCCCGCCCTGCGTCAGGAGGACCGGCAAATGCTGGCCCCCTTGGGGCAGAGCCTCGGGCGCTACGACGTCCCGGCCCAGGTGCAGGCGGTCTCCGCCGTGCGGCGGACATTGGAGGAGGCCATCGCCCAGGCGGAGCATCACCGTGACCGGCAGGGCAGGGTCTACCAGGTGCTGGGGCTGTCCGGCGGGATTTTTCTGGTGATCCTGCTGCTGTGAGAGGAGGCGGAACCGTGGATGTGGATCTGATTTTCAAAATTGCAGCCATCGGCATTCTGGTGGCGGTGCTGGACCAGGTCTTGATTCGGGCCGGGCGGGATGAGCAGGCCATGATGACCACCCTGGCGGCCCTGGTGGTGGTCCTGATGATGGTGGTCCGGGAGATCGCCGCCCTGTTCCAGCTGGTCAAGACCCTGTTTCAGCTATGATGGCCCTGGCGGGACGGACGGCGGCGGGTCTGCTGGCCGCCGTCATCCTGGGAGCCGTGCTGAAACGGCGCACCCCGGAGCTGGCGCTGCTGCTGGGTCTGGCCGCCCTGGCCTGGGTCCTGTCCGGGCTGGTGCAGACCCTGGGGGCGCTGTGCGCCGCCGGACAGGAGCTGGCCCAGCTGGCCGGCGTGGAGGACGAGCTGTGGGAGCCGGTGGTCAAAACGGTCCTTCTGTCCATCCTGACCAAGCTGACGGCGGAGTTCTGCCGCTCCGCCGGGGAGGGGGGCCTGGCCTCCGCCATGGAGCTCAGCGGCGGGGCGGCGGTTCTGGCGGTATCGCTGCCCCTGATCCGCCGGGTGGTGCAGATGCTCACCGAGCTTTTGACGTAAGGCAGAAGGTTGTGTTTCTGACCGTGCAAAGGAGGAAATTTCCATGGGAAAACTGCTGGCGGCCCTGGTGGTGACCGCCCTGTGCGTCACCGCCGGGTGGGCCGCGGAGCTGGACCCGCCGGGGATGGACGAGCTGCTGGGACAGGCGGAGGAGTACGGTGTCTCCTCCTATGACACCCTGGACGGCGGCCTGGCCCGCCTGTGGGACCAGGCAAAGCAGCAGGCGGGCACACTGCTTCGCGGCCAGCTGCACACCGTGGTGAAGCTGCTGGCGGTGGCGCTGCTGTGCGCGGTGGCCCAGGAGCTGGAGCCGGGGAGCGGCGGTCTCCGCCCCGTGGAGCTGGCCGGGGTGCTGGCTATCACCGCCCTGACCATGACGGATATGGCTGCCATGGTGGGCCTGGGGCGGGAGACCATGGGGAAGATGGACCTGTTCTCCCGGGCTCTGCTGCCCGTCATGGCGGTACTCACCGCCGCCACCGGGGGGATCACCGTCTCCGCCGTTCGGCAGGGGGCCACAGTGCTGTTCTCCCAGCTGCTTATCACGGGGATGGACCGGCTGTTTCTCCCCCTGGTCTATGCCTATGTGGCGGTGAGCTGTGCCTACGCCGTGGTGGGCAATCCGGGGCTGGACCGACTGGCCGCCGGGCTGAAAAGCGGCATTACCGGCCTGCTGACCCTGTTTCTGCTGGCCTTTGTGGGCTATCTTACCGCCAGCGGGGCCATCGCCGGCAGCGCCGACGCGGCGGCGGTGAAGACGGCCAAGCTGGCCATCTCCCGGGCCATTCCGGTGGTGGGCGGCATTCTGGCGGACGCCTCAGAGACGGTGCTGGCCGGGGCCGGGGTCCTGCGGGGCACCGTGGGGGCCGTGGGAATGCTGACGGTGCTGGCCATCTGTCTGACACCCTTTCTCCACCTGGGGCTGCACTACCTGCTGTACAAGGGCGCGGCGGTGCTGTGTGCGGTGGTGCTGCCCTCCCGGCTCACCGGGCTCATCGAGGCCATCGGCGGGGCCTTCGGCCTGGTGATGGGCATGACCGGGGCGGCGGCGTTAGTCCTGCTCATCAGTCTGGCCTCCTCGCTGACGGCGGTGCTGGGATGATGGCGGGGATCGGCCGCTGGCTGCTGGGCGTGATCGCCGTGTCCATCCTGTGCGCCGGGGCGGAGGCTCTGATGCCGGAGGGGGCAGGGAAGCAGGTGGGCAAGCTGGTCTGCGGCCTGCTGCTCCTGATCGCTCTGCTGCCCCAGGGGCAGGACGCGGCGTGGTCCCGGACGGAGATCGCCTCCGCCTGGGCGCCGGACGAAACAGAACTGAAACAGGCCGCATTACAGCTGCAAAAAGCAGTCATAGAGCGGGAATATGCCGCATATATTGAGGACAAGGCGGCGGAGCGCGGGCTGGAATGTACCGCACAGGTGACCTGCCGGGAGACAGACGGCCTTCTGCTGCCCTGGGCGGCGGCGGTGTCCGGCTCGCTCCCGGTGGAGGAGGAGCGCTGGCTGGTCCGGACCATCTCCGCCGATCTGGGCGTCCCTTTGGAGCGGCAGCAGTATGAACACAAGGAGGCACAGCCGTGAAGCAGGGATGGCAATGGTTCAGCAAGCGCTGGAAGGAGGTGCTGGGGCAATATCGCGCCGCATTTTTGGTGCTGTGTGCCGGGGTGGTGCTGCTCCTGCTGCCCGGCAGCGGGCGCACCGGGGCAGAGGAGGCGGAGCCGTCCGTGGCGGAGACCGGCTTTGTGCTGGAGGACTTTGAAGACCGGGTGGCGGAGATCCTCTCCCAGGTGGAGGGGGCAGGGGAGACCCGGGTGCTCCTCACCGTGGCGGACGACGGCCGGCGGGAGCTGGCCCGGGACCAGGAGCAGAGCGACGGGCGGCAGACCTCCACCGTGGTGACCGTGGGAGCCGGGTCCGGAAGGCAGGAGGTGGTGGCCCTTCGGACCACTACGCCCCATTTCCGGGGGGCCCTGGTGGTCTGTCCCGGCGGAGAGGACCCCCAGGTCCGTCTGCGGCTGATCCAGTCGCTGTCCGCCCTCACCGGCCTGGGCGCGGACCGCATTTCTGTCTGTAAACGAAGGTAAATCAGGGAGGTATGAAGCATGAGAACGGCAGCAAAGGGGACCAACTGGGTCCAGCTATGGAAGCGGAACGCCGTGGTGGCGGCCATCGCGCTGTTTGTCTGCGCGGCGGTGTATCTGAACTGGAGCTACGAGCAGGACGCCCAGGTGGGCAAGACGCTGGGCCAATCCGCCATGGTGGGGGGCGACACCGGCGATGCACTGCTGGATGGCGAGTCCGCCGCGGTGCAGGGCGACGGGGCGGCCGGGGACGCCGAGACCACCAGCAGCGGCTACTTCGCCGCCGCCCGGCTGAACCGGCAGCAGGCGCGGGACAGCGCCCTGTCCCTGCTCCAGGACGCCGCCGCCCGGGAGGACGCGGACGAGACGGTGAAAAACCAGGTCAATGAGACCATCCAGACCATGGCGGACTACACCGTCACCGAGGCCCAAATCGAAAACCTGGTCACCGCCAAGGGCTATGCCGACTGTGTGGCCTTTCTGGGGGAGAACGCCCTCAGTCTGGCGGTTTCCGCCCCGCTGGGCGGGCTGACGGAGACGGACACCGCCAAGATCGTGGACCTGGTGAATCAGGCCACCGGCTTTTCTCCCGACCAGGTGAAAATCATCGAGGTGGAGCCGGAAACCCAGGCCGGGGCGGAGTGACCCGGCGGCTGCGGGGGAGATTTTTTTAGTTGTCAAACCGCCGGAACTATGGTACAATGGCCTCATTGATTGAGTAACCCTTGCAGAAAAGGAGTGCAGCATCCATGAGCGATAACAAGGAATACGTCTCCCGCGCAGACGAGTTTGGCACCATCCACATCTCTGAGGAGGTCCTGGCGGCCATCGCCGCCTCCGCCGCGCTGGAGGTAGAGGGCGTGACCAGTCTGGCCGGCAACCTGGGCAGCGACATCAGCGAGCTGCTGGGCAAGAAGAACCTGACCAAGGGGGTCCGGGTGAAGACCGAGGAGGACAAGGTCACGGTGGAGCTGTCCGTACTGATGGCCTACGGACACACCATTCCCGAAATCGGCCGCGCCGTGCAGGACAGCGTGAAGAACGCCATCGAGTCCATGTCCGGCCTGGATGTGGCCGCGGTGAATGTCAGCGTGGGTGGGATCACCTTCCCGCCCAAGACCCAGCCTCAGGCGCAGTGAGCTTGCAGAAACAGGGCCGTCTTATGTAAGGCGGCCCTTATTTTTTACCCCGAACTCGTTTTTCGGTCCTCCGCCCTCCGCGGGGACAGAGAAATGGGCCATCAGAGACAGAGCAGGCTGTCGAAAAAGCGGCGAAGCCACTTTTTCGACAAGCTGACAGAGAGAAGGGAGTTCTATGACAAAAATGAACTACCATCGGGCCGCGAAAAAGGACCGGCCTGTGCTGGCCATCTGCTACGACTTTGACAAGACCCTCTCCCCGGACGATATGCAGGCCCAGGGCTTTATCCAGTCCGTGGGATACGACGTGGCGGAGTTCTGGAAGGAGTCGGATAAGCTGGCGGGCCGGAACGATATGGACCAGAATCTGGCCTATATGCTGATGATGAAGGAGAAATCCGCCGGAAAGGTGCTGTTCACCCGGACCGTGCTGGAGGAGTACGGGGCCAAGGTCCGCCTGTTCCCCGGGGTGGAGGCGTGGTTCGACCGCATCCGGGACTACGGCCGGCAGCGGGGGGTGATCGTGGAGCACTATATTATTTCCTCCGGGCTGAAGGAGATGATCGAGGGCACCTCCGTGGCCCGGAAGGGGGCGTTCCGGCAGATCTATGCCAGCTCCTTCTGCTACGACGCCAACGGCGTGGCTGTCTGGCCCGCCCAGGTGGTCAACTACACCAACAAGACCCAGTTCCTGTTCCGCATTGAAAAGGGGATTCTGGACATCAACGATCCCGGCGTCAACGATTCCTTCCCGCCGGACCGACTGCGGGTGCCCTTCCGGAATATGGTGTACATCGGGGACAGCGACACAGACATCCCCTGCATGAAGCTGGTGAATACCTACGGCGGCCACGCCATCGGGGTGTATGACACCGATACTATGGACAAATCCAAGGTCTACCGAATGATTCGGGATGGCCGCATCCGCTACATCGCCCCGGCGGACTACTGCGCGGATTCTGAGCTGGACCGCCTGGTCAAGGCCATCATCGACCGCACCGCCACCAATGAGGTGCTGGAGTCCCGGTACTACGCAGACCAGCGGGAGGCCGCACAGCACGAGGAATGACCCGTGCTCCGAAAGACAAAAAACAGGGCCGCTGCTCCGGAAGCTCCGGAACAGCGGCCCTGTATATTTTTCGAATAGGGGAGCGCTTACTTGATCATGGAAGCGACCTCAGCGGCGAAGTCGTCCTCCTTCTTCTCGATGCCCTCGCCGGTCTCGTAACGGGTGAAGGCCTTGACGGTGATCTTGCCGCCCAGCTCCTTGGCCACGGCAGCGACGTGCTTCTCCACGGAGATCTTGTTCTCCTTGACGAAGGCCTGCTGCAGCAGGCAGTTCTCCTCGAAGTACTTGCCCAGCTTGCCCATGACGATGCCCTGCTTCACCTTCTCGGGCTTGGAGGCCATCTTGGGGTCGTTGGCCATCTGCGCCAGCTGGATCTCCTTCTCCTTGTCCAGGACCTCCTGGCTGACCTCGGACTTGTCCAGGAAGGCGGGGTTCATGGCGGCGATCTGCATGGCCACGTCCTTGCCCAGCTCCTCGACCTTGGCGGCCTCGATGCCCTCGACCTCCATGTTCACCAGAACGCCGATCTTACCGCCCATGTGGATGTAGGCGACGTTGGTGCCGGTGGCATAGCGGGTGAAGCGGCGGATCTGGATGTTCTCGCCGATGGCCAGAACCTTGTCGGCGGTGACGTCAGCCACGGTGCGGTCGGTGCCGGGATAACGGCAGGCCTTCAGAGCCTCCACGTCGGCGGGGTTCTCGTCGGCGACAACAACGGCCAGAGCCATGACGAACTCCTGGAAGACCTCGTTCTTGGCGACGAAGTCGGTCTGGGAGTTGACCTCGATGATCACGCCCACGCCGCTCTCGGTGACGACGGCATAGGAGACGCCCTCAGCGGCGACCTTGCCGGCCTTCTTGGTCTGGGCAGCCAGGCCCTTCTCGCGCAGCCACTCAACGGCCTTGTCCATGTCGCCCTCAGAGGCGGTCAGAGCCTTCTTGCAATCCATCATGCCCACGCCGGTCATTTCGCGCAGGTTCTTAACATCA
>URTG01000023.1 GCA_900550705.1 uncultured Eubacteriales bacterium
GCTACAATGGGGGTAACCCAATGTCTCGCGAGGTGTCCCCCATGTTCACAAACCTTATCATCGCCCTGAGCTGCGTCACGCCTATGTTCCTCATCCTCTGCGTGGGCATCCTGCTCCGCATGAGCAACATTGTCCCGGAGGAGGCCTTCCACCACCTGAGTCAGATCAGCTTTCACGCCTTTCTCCCCTGCCTGATGTTCTCCAACCTCTACCATGCCGACCTGTCCGGCACCACCGGCGGCAGCATTTTTATCTATCTGGTGGCCTGGGTCATTGTCTGGTTTCTGCTGTGTACCGCCGTCTGCTCCAGGCTGGAGCCCGACCTCCGCCGCCGGGGGGCCTATATCCAGAGCACCTACCGCACCAACATCGCCGTGGTGGGCGTCTCCCTGGCCCAGTCCATGATGAGCAGCGGCGGCGTGGCTCTCATGTCCATGGCCGTGGGCCTGATCGTGCCCACCTATAACACCCTGGCCGTGATCACCCTGGAAAGCTGCCGGGGGCAGAAGCCCGACCTGGTCCACACCCTGAAAAGCATCGTCCGCAACCCCCTCATCATCGGCTGCGCCCTGGGCGGCCTGTGCCTGGGCCTGCATATCCACCTCCCCGCCCCGGTGGTCCAGGCCGTGTCCAACGTGGGCAGCGCCGGCAGCGTCACCACCCTGGTGGCTCTGGGCGCTTCGTTGCAGTTCCGCGGCATGAAGGAGAATCGGGCGGCCATCCTCCGCTGCTCCTTCGTCCGCCTGTTCCTGGCCCCCCTGTGCGCCCTCACCCCCGCCATCCTCCTGGGCTTCCGGGGGGACGCTCTGGGCGTGGTCCTGGTGTGCATCGCCTCCCCCGTGGCCTCCACCGCCTACCCCATGGCCCTGGCCTACGACAGCGACCACGAATTCACCGCCCAGATGGTGGTCATCACCTCTCTCCTTTGCAGCCTGACCCTCTTTCTCTGGATCTTCGCCCTGAAGCAGCTGGGCCTGGTCTGAACAAAAAAATTCCCGGTGAGAACGACAGCTTGGAATCCACTCGTTCCCACCGGGATTTTTTTAAGATACGTCCTTTTCCAGCGCCTTCCAGTCCATCCCCGCGGCCTCCAGCCGGGCCCAGGAGGCATACTTCCCCTCCAGCTCCCGCCACGTCAGATACCAGAAGTCATACCGCACCCCCACGTGGGGCGGCAGAATTTCCTCCAGAATGCGCCGCATCTCCCCGAAGCCGTCCGGGATGCCGGGGATGCCGGGAAAGGCCACCGCCACGCGGCCCACCCCCAGCTCCGAGGCCCGGGCCGGAATTCCGCAGCCCCGCAGGGTGTCGTTGATGGCCGCCAGCGTAAAGCTGTCCCCGCCGATCCGCAGCAGGGCAGCCAGGGCGGCGGCCATCTCCTCCGCCCCCGCCGCCACCGGCCGGTGGACAAACAGCGCCGCCACCCGGTCCAGCCCCCAGTCCCGGGCGGTCTCCAGATTCATCTCCCGCTGGATTTCCTCCAGCGCCGCCTCCGCCCCATCCAGTCCGCAGCCCACTGCGTCCAGCTCTCCCCCCTGAAAGGGTGCCTCTAAATCATATACGCCCAAGGGCCGCAGCACATCCCGCAGATAGTCCCCGTAGCTCACGCCGTCACCTCCACCTTCAGCGTCCCCAGCCGGGGCAGCACATCCGCCCCCACGGCCACATCCGCCGCCGGGGCGGTGATCCGATAGTTTGCCACGCCGCCGCAGTGAAAGACCAGGTCGCCCAGCTGCGCCCGCAGCACATCCCGGCCCAGCCGCTCCCCGCGGAACCAGGCCCGCACCGCCTGCTCCACCGCCGCCTGCACCGCCGCCCGGTCCCGGCCTGCCTCCGCCGTCACAGAGAGGGCCACGTCGATTTCCTGCAATACCGGCCCCCGCACCCGGACCTCCACGGCGATCTCCCGTCGGCTCTGAAAATACTCCTGCAATTCCTTCAGCAGCGCCTCATCCGGCACCCCCGCCTGGGTGGCCGCCACAATGTCCACCGTTCCGATC
This sequence comes from uncultured Eubacteriales bacterium, assembly GCA_900550705.1. Taxonomy (GTDB): domain Bacteria; phylum Bacillota; class Clostridia; order Oscillospirales; family Oscillospiraceae; genus Lawsonibacter. Next base: position 2,001 of record URTG01000023.1, read on the forward strand.
CCCCGGGGCCGTGGAATCACCGCAGCCGCCGCCACCTGGTCAAAGGACAGCGCCTCCCGCTGATAAAAGGCCGCGTTCACCCCGTTGGGCAGCCGGAGAAAGGTATCCAGCACCCGCGCCCGCAGGGCCTCGTCCCCCTCAGCGTCCACGCCGCCGGAGAAGGACTCCGGATTGCCGCACCGGGCGATTCCCGCCGGAGCCACCGCCATAACGGTCACCGTCCCCGCCGCCGCATTGCCCGCCGTGCCCGCCGCCAGCGCCCGGGCCGGCACCAGCACCGAAAGCTCTCCCGCCGGGATCACCCCCGGCTCCGTGGTCTCAAACCGCACCAGGCCCGCCGTCATACACACCGTCCCCGCCGGGACGGTCCGCTCCTCCTGGGCGGCGTCCCCCGCCCAGAAGCGCAGCCGCCCCACCGCCTCCACCGCCTGCTTGCGATGGATGCCCCGCAGCCGGGCGTGGCGGTCCAGATACTCCCCCTCCGCCGTCTGGGGAAAGACCTGCCGGGTCACCCACTCCCCCTGCACATACAGGGCATAAACCTGGGCCGCCGCCGCATACAGCCGGGCCGCCAGGTCGCAGCCCTCCTCCGCCTCCATCCCCGTCCGGGCAGAAAAGTCGGCCCGCATGGCCTGATAAATTTCCTCTACGCTCCCCATTGCTCCTCCTTTACCCCAGCTCCAGCTCCGCAGACAGGGTCTCTCCCTGCCACTCCAGCCAGACGGTCAGCCGGGCCGTCTCCCCCTGCTCCTCCAATATCACCTCGGTGATCTTCAGGTCGCTCTCCTCCTCCAACGCCTCGGCCACATACTGGGCGCACAGCGCCTGCCGGGCGGAGGGACGCTCCCGCAGCACCTGGTGCAGCTGACTGCCCAGCTTGGGCAGAAAGGGCAGCGCCCCCCGCCGGGCCGTCAGCCGGAACCGCACCCGGGCCAGCACCGCCTCCGCCCCCTTCAGCGCCTCCATGCTCCCCGCGCCGTTGGGCACATAATCTCCGTTCTGAATGTTCCACTCCATCGCTTTACCCTAGCAGCTCCCCCAGCACCGCAATGACGATGCCCTCGATATACTCCTCCAGCCTCGTTCCGTTCACCGTAATTTTTCCTTCTAGATCCAGGGTCTTCCTGCCCAGCGTCACCCGGCTGCTGCCGCCGCTGAGCCGGGCCTCACCCGGGGCCAGCCCGCTGCTGTCCGCCGCTCTGCCCAGAATACAGGGGGATTCCCGCTCGCCCCCCGCCTTCAGCACCAACACCCGGTCCCCCGCCGCCGGCCGCCAGGCATAGCCGCCGGGACTGTACACCGGCACCTGCCGCCGCTCGCCGCCCAGGATCACCGCCGCCGGGTCGCCGCCCAGGGTCACCTGCCCCAGCTCGGCCTCCGCCTCCTGCACCGGGAGCCTCCGCCCCCGCTCCGCCATCCACATAGCGTACCTCCTCTGTGATTTCAATGGTTTTTCGCCCCCTGCGGGGACGGAAAACAGTCTCATAGGGCGGGACGATGGTTGCCGGAGGGCGAGAAGCCCTTACAGCACCACATCCGGCTCCGCCAGCTCCAGCCGGGTCCACAGCCCCGACCGATCCAGCCCCACCGTGCTGCCCACCACGCGGAACAGCCCGTTCCGCTCCCAGCCGCTGCGGCTCACCCGCACCAGCTCTCCCGGCCAGGCGCAGAAGGGCTGTGCCACCGTGGCCTCCACCCGCAGCCGTTCCCCCGCCGCCCGGTCCAGCTGGAACCGCCCCGTGTACCGCATGGTCTTGTAGCTGCTCCGCCCCGGGGAGGTAATGACCCGCCGTGCCATCCCTCCATCCTGCCGGAAGCGGTCGTTCTCTACCCGCTGCACCGCGCCGCTGTATCGCTCCCGCACCAGCACCTCGGATAAAACGCCGTATCGCTTGTCCCGGCACACCAGCGCCGTCACCGGCGCGGCGTCCCCCAGCAGCTTCTCCTGACTGTCCTCCCAGCCGGACAGCACCAGCCGCCCCAGCCGATCAAACCGGGGTGTCACGCCCCCGTGATACCGGGCAAATTCATACACCACCGACCACTCGCTGCTCCCCGCCGCCACGGAAAACCCCGCCACCGGCGGCAGCTCTCCGTCCACGGCGGAAATGCCATAGGGGGTCACATGGTCCCGCAGAAGGTCCGCCTGGGTGGCCACGCCATAATCCTGGGGCAGAGCCTCATTGTCCAGCAGCCGCGCCGCCATCCCCCGGCCGGTCAGCTCCAAAAAGCCACCCGCCTCATTCTGGGCCACCGTGCTCTCGTCCACCACCCCGGTGAACACCCGCTCCCCCTGCTCCTCGGCGTAGAAGCCCACCCAACGGCTGGGCTCCGCCCCGCTCCCCGCCTCCCAGGGGCATTGCAGCGAAAAGCTGTCGCAGGGCGTCCCCAGGGCGTACTCCATCCGCCACCGGGTCAATACCGGCAGCGTCCAGCACACCCCCGCCCGGTCGGTCACAAAGGCTCTCATCGGATTCGCACCTTCTCTCCCACCCGAATGAGATTGGGGTTCTTAATCTGGGGATTCCGGGCAATCAGCGCCTCCAGCGTCACCCCATACCGGGCCGCCAAGGCCCACAGACTGTCCCCCTTCACCACCTGGTGATACACCGCCGCCTCCTCCCGGCGCTGCTCCGACTGATTCACGCCGGAGGCGTTCCGCACCGCCAGCCCGGTATACCAGCTGTCATCCTCCCAGAAGGTGAAGGAATACCGCACATAGTCCGGCCTCGGCTCCTGTTCCAGCCGCAGAGACACAAAATAGGCGTTGGCCGCCTGCCACAGGGGATGGACCAGCACCCCCGGCCCGTCCTCATAGAACACCGTAGCCAGCTGTCCGAACTGGGCGTAAGCGTCTGGCCCCACAAACTCCCCCTCGCCCTCCATCACCCGGCAGGTCCGCCCCAGGTCCTGCAAATGAAACAGCCCGAAGGGCGTCTTGTGCACCGCCATCTTCCGCTCATAATCAATGGAGTACACCCTGGGATTGTGGGGCCAGGTGTACCCCTTATACCGCATAGGCGTCAACATCACGCCGCCCCCTCCTTTTCTCGTCTTGCTCGTTCCGTTTCCCGCCCCCTGCGGGGATGGGAAGCCCGCTTGGTTTCCTTTCTGGGGAGGCCGCCTTTAGTACAGGAAAAATCCCCCGTCATATCTCCGGCTGTCCCGCCGCAGCAGCCGGTCCAGCTCCTCCGCCGAGGGGGCATTCTCCGCCGCCCCCCGCCGTCCCATAGCCGCCCAGCCCGCCGCAGAACCGTCCAGCCAGTCCCCCTTCTCCCCCCGGTCCGGAGGGACCTCGCCAAACCGTCCCGCCCCCCGGCCGTGCGCCGCACGCACAGAATCAGCGGCCGCCTTCAGCCTCTCCTCCGCCGCCAGCCCGCCCAGCCGCACCCGCGCCTGGACCTCTTCCATTCTCCGTGTCTCCAGCAGCAGCGGCACCGCCGCTGTCACATCCTCCACGGCCAGACGTTCCGCCGCGTTTTCCACCGGTTCCCCCTCACCGGTGGAAAAACCCTGTGGATTCTTCTCCCGTCTGTGGAAAACCTTCCCTGTTTTCTCCCCTTCCGCCCCGTTGGCGTCCTCTTTTTCCACAACGCCGCGTTCCACTGTGACGTGCTTCCTTCCCGATGTCCCCTGTACGTCCATCGCTTGCTCCGGCTCTTGCTCTGCTCCGGACCACGCCCGCCGCCTTCGGCTCTCCCGCTCCGCCTGCTCCAGCACGTCGCAGCCCGCCTCCAACAGCCGCGCCAGCTCATCCCGCATTATGCTCCGCCTCCCTTCAGCGCCGCGAACCGTGCCGGGTCAAAGGCGGGATTGCGCCCGCCCTCCGCCGCACCGTGGACCTGTCCGCACACCGGACATCGTTCCTCCTCCGCCCGGCTCCGGCACTGGGGACACAGCCGTTCCAGCTCCTCCTCCCGGTCCAGCAGCGTGTGGGCCAGGCACCACAGATAATCCCGGTTCTTCATCTCCCTGGCCCGCGCCTCCGTGGGCAGGGCGCGAAACTGCCTCAGCACCCGCCACCGCAGCCGTTCCCCCGGCCGGTCACGGAGTTTTTTTTTAGCGTTTCCAGCTCCTCGTGCGAGAGGTCCAGCCCCGGGTCCGCCTGCTCTCTCAGCTGCCCCCACCGGGCAGACAGCCGCCCGATGTCCTCCGCCGTCAGCGCCGCCAGCACGGCCCGGCCGTCGGCAAAGGCCGCCCCCGCCCCGGGCCGCTCCATCGCCCGGGCCAGCAGACAGGCGTTGGAGCACAGGGGCAGCTCCTCCGCCCCCTTCGCCAGCTCCTCCGCCTCCCGGCGGGCCTGCAAAATTTCCAGGGCGGACAGCAGCCGCAGCTCCATGCCGTTTTCCAGTCTCACCCGCTCCCGCTGGGCGGGCAGCGACCACTCCTCCATGCTCACACCTCCGTCTCGATCCGTCGGCTGGCCACCAGTGTCACCTTCTCCAGCACCATGCCGCCCAGCGAGGCATTCTCCTGGATGGAGCTCCACTGGCAGTTGGAGTAAATGATCTTCCGGTCCGGCTTACAGATCACCAGCGAAAACCCCGCCAGCTTGTAAAAGTCAATGCCGTCCCGGATGGCCTCGTCGGTGGCATACAGCCTGGTCAGCTCCACCACATGACTGCTCTGTCCCGGAATGGTAGCCACCGGCTCCGCCTCGCCAAAGGCCTCCACCGCCGTGCTGGTCTTGGTGGTCCGGGCGGAGTAGCTCTGCACCACCGCCACCCTGGTCCCGTCCACCTCCAGATAAATATCGCTGCTGGTAGGAAATCCCGTTTTCCTCATACACGCTCCTCCTTCCGTCGGCCCGCCCCGGTGGGGGCGGGCCAAAAAATCACACCGTAATGTGCGCCGTCAGCCAGATTTGGTTCAGCCCGTGGGCCACCGTAAAGGAAAAGTCCACCAGGCATCGGCTGGGGTCCTCGCGGTCCGCCGTCACCGTCACCCCGTCATACCCGGTGATGATCTCCCGGGCCAGCTTGTTCTCCAGCTCCAGCACCACCTGGGCACGGATGGCGCTGCGGCTCTGCTCCGTATTCTTGGCCCGGCGGAACTTGGCCCGCAGGGCGCTCCGCAGCCCGGGGAGCACATCATCCACAATGCGGATGGTAGAAAGCTCCCGCCACGTCCCGTCCGCCGCCCCGCCGGAGGTAGTCCGGGTGGTCACCCCCCGCACCACACTGATCACGCCGCCGCTCTCCTCCACGGCGGTCACGCCGCCCAGGATCAGCCGGTCCAGGTCCTTGTCGCTGTACCGCCTGGCCAGCCCGGCCAGCCCCGCCAGCTCCGCGCCGCCCAGGGGCACCGCCGGGTCGCTCTCCCCGGCGATGGCCCCCGCCACCGCCGCAGCCACAGCCAGCCCGTCTGCCGCCCCGCCCGACTGGTCCACGCCGCCGGGGGCCACCAGCACCACCCGCTCGCAGTTCAGCCCGGCCGCCCGCTGGATCAGCTCGTCCACGCTCTCCTCTGCGCCGCCGGCCAGCACCGCCAGCCGCTCCCGCCGGGCCTCCGAGGCCTGCACCACGCTGTCCCGCAGCTTCTTCTGCACCTCCGCGTCCGTGCTGTCGCACAGCACCGCCGTGATGTTCTCCTCCGCCTCCAGGGCCTCCAGCCCCGCGGCGTATCCCGCCTGGTCCTTCACCGCCACCGCCGCCACGGCGGAGGCCCCGTTCCGCAGGGCCAGCCGGATCAGCTCCGCCATTCCCCCGTCGCCAAAGGCGGCCACCGCCTTGTCATAGCCGGTCACCGTCTGCACCTGGCCCAGCTTTTTGGCTCCGTCGGAGCTGCCCACCAGCCCCACCACGCCGCCCCGGCCCGCACTCCCCGCGCCGGACGACGCCTCATAGGCCGAATAGACCCCCGGTCTCTGATGTACCGTCACATTCACTGTCTCATGCCTCCTCGCACCTCGATCTCCCGGAACGTCTCCCGTTCCTCCTCGTTCCACACATAGGCGGCACACACCGCCTGGGCCGGCTTTTTCATCCGCCCGCATCGGCTGTCATACTCCGTCTCCCCGCAGGAGAACTCCTGCACCAGCAGCCCCTCAGGCCCCCGGTCCATCAGCGCCCGGGCCATCCGGTCAAAGGCGGCCTGCAAGTCCGCCTCCCCCGTCCGCCCGCCGCCATAGATGTCCAGCCCGAACACCAGCTCCGCCTTCCGGCCGTACCGCTCCGTCCACTGTCCCTTCTCCGGGTCCCATTCCTCGCCCAGATAGTTCTGGAACCCCGCCGGACCCAGCCTGCCCTGCTTCAGCGTCACTGCCACCACCGGCTCCTGCCGTTCGCCCATCCCCTTCCCGGGCCACCCAGCCCGGGCAGGCACGTCCCATTCCTGCAAATAGCGGACCAGCTCCGCCCGCAGCGTCTCCAAGCTCAACTCATCCCTCCTCATCCTCCGGCCGCAGCAGCGCCCACCGGTGGCTCCCCGTCACCGGAACGCTCCGGCACACCGCAAACCGCCGCTCCTGCCAGACCACCCAGGACCGCCCCGCCTCCAGCGGCACGTCCTCCGGTCCGAAATAGAGCCACCGCTCCCCGCTCCGCAGTCCGTATTCCTCCGGCACCCGGTCCACGCCGCTCCGCTCCCGCACCGGCTGGAGAAAGGCCATCACGTCTCTCCGCCCCTGCCCGTCCTCCACCCGGACCGCCTGTCCATACCGGCCCAGGATCTGCATCCACGCCTGTTCCATCATCCCGGCATCCCCCGAAAGGCCACCGAGCCAGACCGCAGCCATGCCCCCATCAGCCGCTCCGCCTGCGCCCTGCGAGACACGGCCTGCCCTCTCCGGATGGTCACCTCTCCGGCGGTGAAGGCCGTCACGCCCCCCTCGCCGCTCTCCAGCCCATCCATGGCCAGCATTGCCGCCGCCAGAGGAAAGGCGGAGCCGCAGTCCTCCGCCCGCACCCCGTCCCGCAGCCGGGCGGTCAGTCCCGCCTCCGCCGCCCGGACCAGGGGGCGCAGCAGCGCCTCCCTGTCCTCCGCCGCGCCCATGGCCCGGCACAGCGCCAGAATCTCCTCCGTCATGGGCTTACACCTCCAGCACCCGGCTGGCCTGCTGAAACACCTTGGCAAAGCCGCTGATGGTGGTGATAGCCGCCCGCTCCAGCTGCCGGTCGATGAGCTTGTCATACTCCACCGTCACGTCGCTGCCCTGCACCATCTCCAGCGCAAACCGCTTGTCCAGACCGATGGCCGTGCCCTTGGGCAGCACCGAAGTCCGCAGCAGCGTGGCCCCCAGGGGGGTGGTCAGCTTGCCGGTGCCCTGAAAGTTCAGCCCGGTCAGCGGATTCTGCAATTCCTTCAGCTTCAGCAGCTTCACCATCACGTCGCCAGACACCAGCAGCGCGTTCATCTCGTAGGGGTCAAACTGCGCCCAGAAGTCCACCAGATCGTCATAGGTCAGCACCCCCTGACTGGCGGCCTTGTGGATGGGCGCGGCGTTGTCGTTGCCGTCGCCCAGACACAGCACCTCCACCGCGTCCGCCAGATGCATCCGGGCGATGTGCGCGCCGATCTGCCGCAGGGTCACAGAGAACAGGTCCAGTTTCTGATACCGCACCGCCTCATAGCTGGCCACCAGCATCCGGCCCCGCTTCCGCAGCTTCACCAGATTGCTCTGCACCTTCACCGTGGTGGCGGGGATGGCCGCGCCCTCCTCCACGGTCCGCAGCTCCTTCTCGTCGCCTCCGGCCTCAGAGGTAATGGAGCGGTAATCCATCCCGTCAAACCGGGTCACCGCCGCCGTGATGTGGGGCAGGATGTCCCCCTCCTCCATGCCCTGCCGGACGGACCGGGCGATGTACTCGGGGAACAGCACCGCCGAATCCGCCGTGCGGAAAAACTTCTCCACCGGGTCGCTGGCCGCCCCCTTCACCTTGATGTCAAACCGCTTCAGCTGCCGCTGAAAGGCATCCAGCCCCTCCAGGCTGGTCCCCTTATACTGCTCGCTGGGGTCCTGCCGCTCCAGCACCTGACTGAAGCTGCTCCCCGCCTCCTGATACATCCCCTTCTCCAGCCGCAGGCTGTCATAAGCAAAACTCATTGTATCATTCCCTTTCTATTCTACGTTTCGTATTTATTTTCGACGAATTTTCACCAAGCAGCTTGTCGAAAAAGTGGCTTCGCCGCTTTTTTTCCAAGCTGCTTGTCAGGCTGACTGAGGGGTCCCCCTCACAGACAAACCACCGCCCTCTCCGCCTCCGCCTGCACCACCAGTGCCTTCACGCCGCCGCTCTCCGCCTTCTTCACGCCGCCCGTGCCGTCGGCTGCCAGACTGCACCAGCCCAGGGGGAGCTTGCCCGTGGTCTTCACCGGCACAAAGCCCTTCACCTGCACCGCCGCGCCCCCGCACCGGGGGCTTCGGGCCACACCGCAGAAGTCCTCCCCCGCCGTACAGGGACCCACCGTGCCGTCGGCGCTCACCTTCACCACCTGGCCCTCGCTGACCCCCTCCTCACAGAGGAAGCTCACCGTCACCGCGCCCATCTCCTCAAAAGAAACCTTGCTCATCGTCTTTCTCCTCTCATGCTGAATTCGGATATTTTTTCGATGCTTCTGCCGCCCCCCGCGGGGGCGGGGTTCCGCCCCTTACGGAACGGAAGAAACCAAGCTCAAATCAAAAACGCCCCGTCCTCCCCCTCTCCTTTCTTCTCCGTCTCATACCGCCACTGGGTCCTGAGGGGATACCGCTCCGCCGCCTTCTTTCCATACGCCTTTTCCAGCGCCTCCAGCTCCTCCCGCGACAGCTTCTCCACCATGGCCGTCAGCATCGCCCGCTCCGGGGCCGCCCCGGCCAGCAGACCCAGCCGGACCACCTCCTGCCGCAGCCGGCCCAGCCACTCCCGGCCCAGCGCCGCCTGCTGCTCCAGCTCCTTCCACGCCGCGTGACACGCGCCGTCCCCTTCCGCCAGCTTCCGCAGGGCCGCCGCGCCCTTCACCACACCGGCCTCCCGCTGGGCGGGCACCGCCACAAAGGAGAACTCAAAGGCGTCCTCCGCCTCCTCCAGACTGACAAAGCACAGCCGTCCGCCGTACTCCTCTCCCTTCTCATGGCCGCAGCCCCCCTGCCGCCGGTCCGCCCCGCAGATGGAGCACACCGCCCGCTTCACCGCGCAGCCCACGCTCACCTCCCGCTTGATGCCGCCCTCGATCTCCGCGATCAGGTCCCGGCTTCCCTCGGTCCGCATCATGTAGGCGTAGCCCTTCAGCCAGCAATATGCGTCTCCCGCCCGGGTCCGCCGCTCCGGCTGCCGCACCACCTCCGTCTTGTAGATGCGGGCCGCCTGTCCCCGGGCCGACCACTGGTGGTCAAAAATACCGCTTTTGCCCACAAACAGCTGCGCCAGCTCCTCCAGGGTCTTTGCCGGGAACCGCTCTCCGTCCCGGTCCACCTCGTTGTCGCACAGGCGCACGGAAAAGGCATACACCTCCTCCGCCCCCAGGGGCCGCCGGGCCTGGGCAGCGATCAGCGCCAGGTCCTCCGCCGTCAGCGCCGCCCGTGCGCCGCCCTCCGTCTCCTTCCGGATGTTCATGTCCTCTCTCCTCTCAGCCTCTCGGCCTGGTTTCGATACAGCTCCGCCCGGGCCTCCTCCACCAGGTCCTGCAAATTGATGTCCTCCCAATCCAGCTCCACCCGCCGGTCATACCCGTGGAGGGTGAGCCACAGCTCCACGATCCGCCCGATCACCGGCTCCACGCTCCGCCGGATGGCGCTGATCTCGCTGGTGAGCAGGTCCGCCTGCTGGCTGCTCATCCGCTCGGTAGAGGACCAGGACAGCCCCAGCATAAAGGGCGGAATGCCCGTCCGGGCCACCAGCTGCTCCAAAATCTGCCGCACCGGCACCTGACTGTCCAGAATAGGGCTGTCCCCGCCGATGACCTTGATGTCCACGTCGCCCACGGCCACAAAGTCCCGCACCTGTCCGTTCCGTCCCGCCTGCATGGCGGAGGACCACTCCCCCGCGATCTGTCGGCACTGCTCCTGGGCAAAGGCCCCGTCCTCCGCCCCCGGCTTGCACACCACCGCAAAGCGGAGGTTCCCCGCCCGCTCCCAGTTCTGCCCCGTGGCCTGAAAGATTTTCAGCAAGATCCCCGCCAAAAAGGGCATCGACCGCAGCATAGACACCCCGCAGGGCCGGTCCCCCGTGGGCTGGAAGGGGGTAAAGAGCAATAACTCCTGATAGGGCAGCTCCCGCGCCCTGCCCCCCTCCCGCACACACAGGCGAAAGTCCAGGGGACTGTCCCCCAGCCGCGCCTCCACCTGCTCCGGGTCGGCGCACAGCACCGCCGCAATGTCCCGTCCGTCCGGAGTCAATACGATCTCCCCCAGCCCCCGGCCGCAGGTAAACAGATCGTCCAGATACCGGTCCAGAAAGCTCTGCATCCCCCGCTGTCCCCAGCCGATGTTCACCGTGCGGAGAAAATCCTCCAGCGGCTCCTGGGCCGCCCGCTCTCTCGTCCGCACCACCAGCCCGCCGCACAGCCGCACCAGCTTCCAGATGGCCGCGTCAATGAGAGGAATTCCCTCCCGAATGGCCCGATACAGCCCCAGCTCCGCCGGGGCCAGGGGCGTATACCGATCCAGCGCGGCAAAGGGCTGTCCGCCTCCCTGCCGCACCTGTACCACCGGAGCGGGGACCTCCTTCTTCTCCCGCTCCCACCATCTTCGTCTCATCGCTTCTCCCTCCGTTAAAATCGTCCCCGCTCCACGCATCCGGCGTAAAAGCCGCCGCCCTCGCTCCGCCCGGCCACCGTGGCCGCAAAATAGCGGATGTCGTCCATGGCGTGGTCGTCCTCCTTCCGCACCCGGTCCTCTCCGTCGGACTTCTCCGCCCAGCGATACAGCCCGAATTCCCGGATGGCATCCGTACACCCCGCACAGATTACCAGCTTCCCCGCCTTCAGCAGCCGGGCCGTCAGCCGGATACCGGCCAACACCTGGTTGTCCGCCCTCCGCACCGTCCACCCCCGCCGCCGCAGCGTCTCCGCAAAGCTGGCCGCCGAGGGGTCCAGCACCACCCCCCGGATGGTCCGTCCCCCCGCCAGCGCCGCCAGGTCGTCGGCATACTCCTCGTCCGTCTTCTGCCGCCGCCTGGCCCGGCCGTCGTAATAAAATTCCCGCACCCGATACCAGACCCCGTTCCGCTGCCCCCACAGCCCCATAGACGTGGGGTTCCGCGTCCCGTAGTCGCAGGAGATATACCAGGGTCCCAGCTCCCCCTCCGGTACGGGCTTCACATAGCTCTCATCGAAGAAGTCATAGACCAGTCCCTCCGCCGCCACCCACTCCCCCAGCACGAACCGCCGGTAAAACGCCCCCTGAAACAGGCTCTCATACCGCCGCAGCACCTGGGGCGACAGCCCCGGGTTGTCCGTCATGGCAAAGGGGATTCGCAGCGCGCCTTTCTCCTCCGCCTTCAAAATCCACTCCTGATAGAACCAGTGTCCCGGCCCCTCAGGATTGCAGGAGAACCACAACCGGCTCCCCGTCACCGAGCACCGGGCCACCGTCTGCTCCACAAAGGACCGGGGCATCAGCGCCACCTCGTCCAGCAGCGCCCCCGCCAGGGTCATCCCCTGAATCAGCGCCGCCGAGCCCTCGTCCTTTCCGCCGAACAGATAAAACTCATTGCGCCGTCCCCCCAGCCGCACACTCAGCCGGTTCTGCGCCGCCCGCCACTGGCACCGAAAGCCCATTTTCTCTAAAATGGGCCGCAGCTCCTCCAGCACGTTCCGCCGCACGGACAAAATGGTCTTGCCGCACAGGGCAAAGCTCTTTCCGTGGAAGCACTGCATCCCCCAGCAGAAAAAGGACAGCCCCGTGCACAGCGTCTTCCCGCTCCGCACCGCCCCGTCGCAGATGATGGCCTGCTTCTCCCGGTCCGCCGACCCCGGCCGCCACCAGGTGAGCACCCGCCGCTGCTTGGGGGAAAACACCCAGCTCTCCGCCGCTTATCCCTCCCCCTGCTCCATGGCCTGGAGGAAGCGGTCCACCTGCTCCTCGCCGCTGTGGTCCGCCGCGTCCAGCAGCCGCTCCAGCAGCCTGGCCCGGTCTGAAAATTTCAGCTCCACCACCCCGTTGCTGCCCCGCTTGAACTCGGTCACCGCGTCCAGCTCCAGCTGCTCCACCCCCCGCCACTCCTCCGCGGGGAAGCAGGCCAGCCGCACCGCATCGCCCACCCGGGCATTGGCCAGCTTCCACATCCGCCTTAATATATCCTCCCGCTTCGGCAGCTTCGTCTTTCCCATCTCATCCCTCCTCACCCCCATTGGGGAAGGCAAAAAATGTGTACGCAGGAATACACCCAGCCTAAAATTATTTTGATTGTTTTTATTCCCCGCCCCCGGCGGGGGCGGGGCGTCTGCGTTAACGGCGGCATTGGGGGCGGCATTGGGCTCCATGGTGGGCAACCTCACCGTGGGCAAAGCAGCCTATCGGGAGCAGGAGGCGGACCTGTACTGTTTGATGCGGGAAACCGAACAGATTCAGGAAGAACTGACTGCACTGATTCAGAAAGATGCCGACGCATTTACGCCGTTGTCCCAGGCATATCGCATGGACGAAACGGACCCGGAGTATGACCGGGTGATGGAGCAGGCGCTCCGCCGGGCGGCACAGCCGCCTATGGAAATTCTGCGGCTGAGCTGCCGCATGATTGAATTGCAGCGGGAATACGCGGAAAAGGGCAGCAAGCTGGCTGTTTCCGATGCCGGTACCGGCGCGGTGCTGTGTTGGGCGGCTATGTACGGCGCGGCTTTGAACGTGTTGGCCAACACCCGGCTGATGAAGGACCGGCTGTATGCCGAAAAACTGAACGATGAGGTCGAGCAGCTGATGCAGCGGTATCGGCCCATTGCCGAGCAGACCTATGACCGGGTATATCAGAAATTAAAACAAGTAAGCGGTGAATGAATTATGAGTACAATTTTGCTTCAGGGCGCTCCGGTGGCTCAGGCAATTTATGACAAAGCAGCCAAAACCAGCGCAGCATTGGCTGCGAAGGGCGTGACCCCGGTGGTGGCATTGGTGCGCGTGGGAGAAGACCCCGCGGATTTGGCTTATGAGGCCAGCATCAAGAAGAATATGGCGAAAGCCGGCGTCAGCGCCGTGACCGCAGCATTGGCACAGGGCACCACCACGGAAAAGGTGCTGGAGACCATCCATACGCTGAACGAAAGCCCCATTGTCCATGGAATTATGCTCTTCCGCCCCATGCCGGAGCACATCAACGGCGAGGCTGTGCGCCATGCCATTCATCCCATGAAGGACGTGGACGGCATTACGGACATGAGTCTGGGCGGCGTGTTTACCGGCAGCGGCATCGGCTTTGCACCTTGCACGGCGCAGGCTGTGATGGAAATGCTGGATTATTACGGCGTGGAGCTGCAGGGCCGCCGGGTGGCGGTTGTGGGCCGGAGCCTTGTCATTGGCCGTCCCTTGAGCATGATGCTCATGGAGAAAAATGCCACGGTGACCATGTGCCACAGCAGAACGACGAAACTGGCGGATACCACCCGGGAGGCAGATATCGTGGTTTTGGCAACCGGCCGGGCAAAGGCTTACGGCAGCGAGTATTTTGCCTCTCATCAGACCGTGATTGACGTGGGCATCAACGAGGACCCCGGCTCCGGCAAAATGTGCGGCGACGTGGACTTCGGCGCAGTGGCAACCAAAGTGGCTGCCATTACCCCGGTGCCCGGCGGCGTGGGCTCTGTGACCACCGCCGTGCTGGTGCAGCACGTTGTGGAGGCTGCCAAAAAAGCAGCGGAACGGAGCAAAACCTAATGGAATACGAGAAGATCGAAAAAGTTTATGAGGGCACCTATCTGGACTATTACAACGTGACCTATCGGAATGAAGACGGGCAGGAAAAGGTCTATGAGATGGTTTCCCGGGATAAGCAGATCGACTCCAAAGAGAAACTGTATGACCATTCCACCGACGCGGTGGTGATGATCGTAAACGATGTCAGCGATGAGCACGTGGTGCTGGTGAAAGAGTTCCGGTTGGAACTGGGCAAAACGATTTTCGGTTTCCCGGCGGGATTGATTGACCCGGGGGAAACTGCGGCGGAGTGCGCCGTGCGGGAGAGAAATCAAAGAGGAAACGGGACTGGATATGGTCCGGGTGCGGGACGTGCTGAAGGGCGCGTTCAGCGCCGTGGGCATTTCCAATGAAACCACCTCCTGCGTCATCGGTACGGCTGCCGGAAACTTCAGCCACCACGATACCGCCGGTGAGGAAATCGACGCGGCATGGTATTCCAAGGAAGAAGTGCGGCGGCTGATCAAAACGGAGCATTTCGGCTCTTGGGCGCAGGCATATTGCTATATGTGGTCCAGAGAAGACTG
>URTG01000024.1 GCA_900550705.1 uncultured Eubacteriales bacterium
GCCCGTGACGGATGAGGGGGACCAAAGGGCTGCAATCCGTTGCGCCAGAAGGATTTTTCTCAGGGCTGGCCGTAGGGGCCGATGTCCTCATCGGCCCGTTCGATGGTGCGTCCGGTATCGCGGGCCGCTGAGGACAGCGGCCCCTACGGCCGGGTTCCACGGTCCCCCCTCCCGCTCCCCCTGGAACCAACGATATTAGGAGTGATAACGTGTTTTCCTACATGAAGCGCGGGCCGGGGTTTTACCGGCAGGTGGCGGCGCTGGCCGCACCCATCGTGCTGCAAAATCTGATTACCAGTGCGCTGGGTATGGCAGACACCTTTATGGTGGGTCTGCTGGGCGAGATCCCTATGGCGGCGGTCACGCTGGCCAACATTCCGCTGTTTGTGGTGCAGCTGTTTATTTTCGGCGTACAGAGCGGCTCCACGGTGCTGGCCAGCCAGTATTGGGGCAAGCAGGACCTGGATGCCATCAACCGGGTGCTGGGCGTGGCCATGTGGACGGCGGGGCTGGTGTCCTTTGCCTTCGCCCTGGTGCTGCTGCTGCGGCCGGAGGAATTCCTGGGCCTGTTCGGCAACGAGCCGGAGGTCATCCGCCTGGCGGCCGAATACGGGCGCATCGCCGGGCTTGCCTATGTGTGCGATGCCTTTGTTATGATGTATGTGGCCGCCTATCGGAGCATGGAAAAGCCGAATCTGGGCCTGTGCATCCTGGTGGTTTCTATGCTGGGGAACACTTTTTTGAATTGGGTGTTCATCTTCGGCAACCTGGGCGCCCCCAAGCTGGGGGTCTCGGGTGCGGCCCTGGCCACCCTGCTGGCCCGGATCATGGAGCTGTTTATTATGGCGGGGCACATGATCCTCAGCCGGGGCTTCCGGGTGAAATGGCGGCTCATCCTCTGCCCGGGGCTGAACATGACCCGGCGCTTTTTGAAGTACGCCGGCCTGGTGGTGTGCAACGAGACCCTGTGGGGCATGGGCACCTCCGTCTTCCCCACCATCATGGGCCACATGGCGGGCAGCACGGAAATCCTGGCGGCCTACGCCATTGCGGGCAATGTGGAAAAGATCTGCATGGTGGTGGCCTACGGCGTGGGAGCCACGGCCGCAGTCATCATCGGCCGGGAGATCGGCGCGGGCCGGGGGGACCAGGTCTACGGCGTGGGCCTGGCGCTGAACACCCTGTCGCTGCTGTGCGGCACGCTCCTCGGGGCGCTGCTGTGGCTGTTTGTCCGGTACGTCGCCCCCACCTGGGTGTTCCCCCTGTTCAAGCTGTCCCCGGGGGCCATCGGGGTGGCCACCATGATGATCACCATCATGGCCCTGTCCATGCCGCTGAAGGATTTTAACAGCGTGAACATCGTGGGCGTCCTCCGGGGCGGCGGCGATGTGCGGACGGCCACCCTGATCGACACCACCCCCCTGTGGGTGTGCGCCATCCCCTACGCCGCCCTGTGCGGCCTGGTGCTGAAAACGCCGGTGCTGTTCGTCTATCTGGCCTTCCCCCTGGAGCAGGTGGTCAAGTGCTCCTTCGGCGTGTGGCGGCTGCGCTCCGGGAAATGGGTGCGCGATCTGACGCAGATGTGACCCCTCCCCGTCCCGGCAGGGGCGGAAAACAAGTCGATATTAGCAATGCGGCGGCGGTTCTGCGAGGAATCGCCGCCCTTTATTTGTTCAAAATAAATTCATAAAGAACCTATTGACAATTTCGGGGGGGAGTGATACATTATCTTTAGCACTCAGGGAGAATGAGTGCTAAACCAAGAAATCAACTCCCCCGGCCATTCCGCGCCGGGTACATGGAGCGAAGGCGGTGGAAGCAATGGAATTGAGCGACCGGAAAAAACGAATTCTCCGCGCCATCGTAGAGACCTACATCGCCACCGCAGAGCCGGTGGGGTCCAAGGCCGTGGCCCAGCGGACCGGGCTGGACGTCTCCACCGCCACCATCCGCAACGAGATGGCCGACCTGACGGAGCTGGGACTGCTGGAGCAGCCCCACACCTCGGCGGGCCGGGTCCCCTCGGCGGCGGGCTACCGGCTGTATGTCAACGAGCTGATGGACCACCAGCAGCTCACTATGCAGGAGACGGAGCGCATCAACCGTGCGCTGAATCTGAAGATGGAGGAGCTGGACCGGGTCATTGACCGGGCGGGCAAGGTCCTCTCTCAGCTCAGCGACTACCCGGTGTTCACCATGGCAGAGGCCAAAGCCCGGGTGACGGTGAAGCGGTTCGACCTGCTGATGGTAGAGGAAAACGCCTTTATCGCCGTGGTCATGACGGACAGCAGCGTGGTAAAAAACAAG
This sequence comes from uncultured Eubacteriales bacterium, assembly GCA_900550705.1. GTDB lineage: Bacteria > Bacillota > Clostridia > Oscillospirales > Oscillospiraceae > Lawsonibacter. The sequence goes on from URTG01000024.1 coordinate 2,308, forward strand.
CTGATTCGGATGCCGGACCGGCTGTCAGACACCCAGCTTCAGCTCCTCTCCGCCGTGCTGAACAGCTCCTTTGTGGGCCTGTCTCAGGACGAGATGGAGGAGACGCTGAACAAAATGGAGACCCGCACCGCCCCCGCCGCCTTCGAGCTTATCTCCCTGGTGGTGGAGTTCGCGGTGGAGGTCCTGGCCGACCAGCGGCAGAAGAAGGTGCACACCTCCGGCATCACCAACATTCTGGAGCACCCGGAATATCACAGCCTGGACAAGGCCAAGCCCCTGATGACCTATCTGGCGGAGGAGACCGAGGGCAGCAAGCTCCCGGTGAGTCTGGACAACGGAAAGCGCATGAATGTGCTCATCGGTCCGGAAAACGTCAGCGAGGCGCTGAAGGACACCAGCGTGGTCATGGCCAGCTATGATATTGGAGATAATATGAAGGGCGTGATTGGCGTGGTGGGACCCACCCGCATGGATTACGCCAAGGTGACGGCCCGGCTGTCCTACTTTGCAGACAGCCTGACCCGGATGTTCGGCAAGGGCGAGCTTCCCTCCGCCCCGGACGCGGAGCACCCGGACGACAAGACCTAGCCCAACGAAAGAAAGCTAAAGGAGACGCAATACCGTGAGCGAAAAGGACTTGAAGGACACCATCCCCACCCCGGAGGAGCCGGAGCTGGAGACCCCCGAGGTGGAGGCCGCCGACCAGCAGCCCCAGGCCGAGACCCCAGACCCTCTGCTGGAGGAGCTGGAGGCCCTGAAAAATCAGACGGCCCAGCAGGAGGACAAATACCTGCGCCTGGCCGCCGAATATGACAACTACCGCAAGCGCACCGCCAAGGAGAAGGAATCCCTGTGGACCGACGTGAAGGCAGAAACCGCCGCCGCGTTCCTCCCGGTGTATGACAACCTGGAGCGGGCGCTGAAGCAGACCACCACCGACGAGGCCTATAAGAAGGGCGTGGAAATGACCATGACCCAGCTGAAGGAGGTCCTCTCCAAGCTGGGCATCACCGAGATCCCCGCCCTGGGTCAGCCCTTCGACCCCAACCTGCACAACGCCGTGATGCACGTGGAGGATGAGAGCCTGGGCGAAAACACCGTGGCCGAGGTCTTCCAGGCCGGCTTCCAGTGCGGCGAAAAGGTGATTCGCTTCGCCATGGTGAAGGTAGCAAATTAACAACCCCCTTAAAAATTAAAAAATCTCGTTTCTATTTGGAGGAATGAATTATGTCTAAGATTATTGGTATCGACCTTGGTACGACGAACAGCTGCGTGGCCGTCATGGAGGGCGGTGACGCCGTGGTCATCCCCAACGCAGAGGGCAACCGCACCACCCCCTCTGTGGTGGCCTTCTCCAAGGACGGCGAGCGCATGGTGGGCCAGGTGGCAAAGCGCCAGGCCATCACCAACCCCGACCGGACCATCAGCTCCATCAAGCGTGAGATGGGCACCGACTACAAGGTAGAGGTCGACGGCAAGAAGTACACCCCCCAGGAGATCAGCGCCATGATCCTCCAGAAGCTGAAGAGCGATGCCGAGGCCTATCTGGGCCAGCCCGTCAGCGAGGCCGTCATCACCGTCCCCGCCTACTTCACCGATGCCCAGCGTCAGGCCACCAAGGACGCCGGCAAGATCGCCGGTCTGGACGTGAAGCGTATCATCAACGAGCCCACCGCCGCCGCCCTGGCCTACGGTGTGGATAAGGAGACCGCCCAGAAGGTCATGGTCTACGACCTGGGCGGCGGCACCTTCGATGTGTCCATCCTGGACATTGACGACGGCGTCATCGAGGTCCTGGCCACCGCCGGCAACAACCGTCTGGGCGGCGACGACTTCGACAAGTGCGTGATGGATTGGATGGCCGAGGAGTTCAAGAAGGCCGAGGGCGTGGACCTGACCGGCGACAAGGTCGCCATGCAGCGCCTGAAGGAGGCCGCCGAGAAGGCCAAGATCGAGCTGTCCGGCGTTACCTCCACCAACATCAACCTGCCCTATATCACCGCCGACGCCACCGGCCCCAAGCACCTGGACCTGACCCTGACCCGGGCCAAGTTCGACCAGCTGACGGCCCACCTGGTAGAGGCCACCGCCGGCCCCGTCCGTCAGGCTCTGTCCGACGCGGGCCTGTCCGGCAGCGACCTGTCCAAGGTCCTGATGGTGGGCGGCTCCAGCCGTATCCCCGCCGTGCAGGACATGGTGAAGAAGCTCACCGGCAAGGAGGGCTTCAAGGGCATCAACCCCGACGAGTGCGTGGCCATGGGCGCTGCCCTCCAGGGCGGCGTGTTCACCGGCGACGTGAAGGACCTGCTGCTGCTGGACGTCACCCCCCTGTCCCTGGGCATCGAGACCATGGGCGGCGTGATGACCAAGATCATCGACCGCAACACCACCATCCCCGTGAAGAAGTCCCAGACCTTCACCACCGCGGCGGACAACCAGCCCTCTGTCGAGGTCCATGTCCTCCAGGGCGAGCGGGAGATGGCCCAGTACAACAAGACCCTGGGCCGCTTCAGCCTGGACGGCATCGCCCCCGCCCGCCGGGGCGTGCCTCAGATCGAGGTCACCTTCGACATCGACGCCAACGGCATCGTGAACGTCTCCGCCAAGGACCTGGGCACCGGCAAGGAGCAGCACATCACCATCACCTCCTCCACCAATATGTCCAAGGACGACATTGACAAGGCCGTGAAGGAGGCCGAGCAGTTCGCCGCCGAGGATGCCAAGCGCAAGGAGGAGGTCGACACCCGCAACCAGGGCGACCAGATGGTCTATCAGACCGAGAAGACCCTGGAGGAGATGGGCGACAAGATCCCCGCCGCCGACAAGGCCCCCGTGGAGGCCGCGCTGGGCAAGCTGAAGGAGACCCTGAAGGGCAATGACACCCAGGCCATCAAGGACGCCACCGAGGAACTGACCAAGGCTTTCTACGCCGTCAGCGAGAAGCTGTACGGCCAGCAGGGCGGCCAGGCCGGTCAGCCCGGCCCCGACATGGGCGGCGCCAACTTCGGCGGCCAGACCCAGCAGGGCGGCAGCGACGCCGGCTCCGACGTGGTCGACGCGGACTACACCGTGGTGGACGACGATAAGAAGTAAGAGAAAGTAAAACCGGAAACGGCGGGACGGCGGGGATGCTTCTCCGCCCACCGCCGCTTTTCCGCGTATCGAGGTGAGAAGCCGATGGCAGAACAGAAACGAGATTATTACGAGGTGCTGGGTGTAAGCAAGAGCGCCTCGGACGACGAGATCAAAAAGGCCTACCGCAAGCTGGCCAAGCAGTACCACCCGGACCGCAACCCCGGGGACAAGGCGGCAGAGGCCAAGTTCAAAGAGGCCAACGAGGCCTACGAAGTCCTGTCCGACAAGAGCAAGCGGGCCAAGTATGACCAGTTCGGTCATGCGGGGGTAGACCCCAACTTCGGCGGAGGCGGCGGCTTTGGCGGCGGCTTCGGCGGGTTCGACATGGGCGACGTGGACCTGGGCGACATCTTCGGCTCCTTCTTCGGCGGGGGCTTCGGCGGCTTCGGGGGCGGCGGCGCCTCCCGGGCCAGCGCCCCCCAGAAGGGCGAAAGCCTGCGGGCCAGCCTGACTGTGTCCTTTGAGGAGGCGGCCTTCGGCTGCGAGAAGGAGATCGAGCTCAACCGCACCGAGCCCTGCACCGACTGTCACGGCTCCGGCTGCGCCCCCGGCACCACCGCCGAGACCTGCCCCGACTGCCGGGGCGCGGGCGTGGTCCGCATCCAGCGTGGGGGCGGCGGCTTCGCCTTCTCCACCACGGCCCCCTGCTCCCGCTGCGGCGGCAAGGGCAAGATCATCCATACCCCCTGCAAGTCCTGCGGCGGCGCGGGCAGCGTCCGCCGGAAGAAGCGCATCACCGTCACCATTCCCGCCGGCATCGACGACGGGCAGGCCGTGTCCCTCCGGGGCCAGGGCAACGCCGGCAAGAACGGCGGCCCCAGCGGCGATCTGATCGTGGGCATCCGGGTGAAGCCCCATCCCCAGTTCCAGCGCGACGGCACCACCGTGCTGTATGAGCAGCCCGTGTCCTTCTATCAGGCGGCCATGGGTGCCGAGCTGGAGATCCCCACCATCGACGGCAGCGTGAAGTGGACCCTCCCCGCCGGGACCCAGCCGGGCACCACCTTCCGTCTCCGCGGCAAGGGAATCCCCGAGCTGCGTGGCCGAGGCCGGGGCGACCAGTTCGTCACCGTCCGGGTCCAGGTCCCCCGCTCCATGACCGGCGAGCAGAAGGAGGCCCTGCGGGCCTTCGGCGCGGCCATGGGCGAGAACGTGGGCGAGGAAGGCGGCGTGAAGGGCTTCTTCGACAAGCACATCAAGCGCAAGTAACACACACGGCCCACCGGTTCCCACGGGGGAGACGGCGGGCCGTTTTGATGAATGGACCAAAATTCTCTTGTTTTTTCCCCCGTTGTGTGCTATACTGACTACCTACCCTGGCACCCCAGCGGGGATACTTTGACAAAGGAGGGACGCGCCGTGGGCGAGGCCGTGAAGCAGGTGGCCCGGAACAGCAAGGCTTACCATGATTATTTCGTGGAGGACACCTTCGAGGCCGGCATCGAACTGGCGGGAACCGAGGTCAAGTCCATCCGCATGGGCAATATCAACCTGAAGGACTCCTTCTGCATCATCAAAGACGGCGAGATGTCCGTCCTGGGAATGCACATCAGCCCCTATGAAAAGGGCAACATCTTCAACAAGGACCCCCGCCGCCCCCGCCGGCTGCTCATGCACAAGCGGGAGATTCTGCGGCTGTTTGACAAGATCAAGCAGGATGGATACTCTCTCATCCCCCTGTCGGTCTACTTCCGGGGTCCCAGAGTGAAGCTCAGTCTCGGCCTGGCCCGGGGCAAGAAGCTCTATGACAAGCGGGAGTCCGCCGCCCGGAAGGATGCCAAGCGCGAGATCGACCGGGCCATGAAAACCAGAAATCGCTGACCTCCGCCTTCTGTCTGCGGAGGATAAGAAAGGATGGATCTGCAATGGTTCAGAATCCCATTGTGACCTTTGAAATGGAAAACGGCGGCGTGATGCGGGCCGAGCTGTACCCCGACTTGGCGCCCAACAGCGTCAACAACTTCATCAGCCTGGTCAACCAGGGCTTTTATAACGGCCTGATCTTCCACCGGGTGATCCCCGGCTTTATGATCCAAGGCGGCTGCCCCAACGGCAGCGGCATGGGCGGCCCCGGCTACTCCATCAAGGGCGAGTTCGCCCAGAACGGCGTGGCAAACGACCTGGCCCACGACCGGGGCGTGCTGTCCATGGCCCGGGCCATGGACCCCGACTCCGCCGGCAGCCAGTTCTTCATCATGGTGGAGAAGGCCCCCCATCTGGACGGCCAGTACGCCGCCTTCGGTAAGGTTATCGACGGCATGGACGTGGCCGACGGCATCGTCTCCGTCAAAACCGACTGGAACGACCGCCCCCGGGAGGACCAGCGCATGAAGCAGGTCACCGTAGAGACCTTCGGCGTCGATTACCCCGACCCCGAAAAGGTCTGACACACGTTTGATTCCCTTCTCTCGCTCCCCATCACCCGGAGCGAGAGAAGGCTATCATAAAGATTCCCCAGGCGGCCGCAGGCCGCCCCCAAATTGAAGCCCAGCGCAGCGGGTTCAATTTGGAAAGGAGGAGCAAGGGAGCGGCGTGAGGAGTGCCCTTTAGGGCGCTCCGAACAGAGCGGACTTTGCGACGACGAGGGGGCGTACCGGTTTCGACGGGGACGTTGAAGCAGGGATAGCGGGCGGTGGCGCCTGGCCACCTTAAAACGGGCACCTTTTATAAATGAAAGAACACCACTGAGTATTCTTACGCTGCCTAACTAAAGGCGGCCGTCTGACCGGGAAGGGCCACGGTCCCGGATCAGGCGTCGTTTCGTGGCGGACGTGCGTGCGGTAAGCTTTGCCCGCACCATGAATCATGAAGCTCACCCAACCCTCCGGCGTGACGGCTTGCCGGTGGGGCGGGGAACCGGGAGAGCAAGACTCCCGCAATAACCGTCTGCGCCCGGAGAAGTTTCTGTGGATGCGTTTTCGGACGGGAGTTCAACTCTCCCCGCCTCCACCAAAGCAGAGCCAGACGAACCAAGCCGGTTCGCCTGGCTTTTGCTCTGCCCCAACGGTCTATATGACCGGCGGGATATTTGTCCTGGTGTTTCCACTTGCCTATGCCAAGAAATAAAGAAAGAGGCTACTACACAGGGAATTTCCTGTGTGGTAGCCTCTTTGTGTTCTCTCATAGCCATAACGGATTTCGTTATAATCTACCAAAATCCAGCGAGATTCTGAAATCGTTGTTAGAATCCACCGTAAAGGAGCATGGCTATGATTAGGATTTTACTGTCCACCCGGCTTGGCGAGCGGAGGTGGACGCAAGCTGACCTTGCAAGGGCAACAGGCATTCGACCTTCGACGATCAATGACTTGTACCATGAAATCGCAGAAAGGGTAAACCTGGAGCATCTGGATCTTATTTGTGAGGCGCTGGGGTGTGAGCTGTCAGACCTGATGATCCGAGAGGAAAACAAGGAGATCAGAGTCAAGACGCGCACCGGCGCGGATATACATAGCAAGCGTTAAGCCTGCTCCAAGGCCTCGGGCGTTCATTCGTCCAAGGCCTTTTCTTTTTCCTCGACATCAATGATGATCTGCTGACCGTCTGGCATAATGAACGCCAGTTTGCAGCCGCAGAATTCCGCAGCCTTTGCGAGATCGTTGGCAGACCAACTCCCGCGATTCATCTTGTTTCCCATCGTTTGCTTACTCATTCCGAAGCTTGCAGCCATGTCGACCTGCTTCTTGCCGCAGAGAGCCAGCAGCCCCTTTACCTTGTCCGATACCGACACAATATGCGCCCTCCTTTCTGTACTTTACATAGTACATTAAAAGAGTGGACTTGTCAACCAAAAAAGTTTGAAAATAAATCAAAAAAGTTTATCAAAACCATTGACAAGTAAATCAAAATGATGTACTATATACTCGTAAGGCAGAGGTCGAAAGCCTCTTACGAAAGGAAGTGAGGACTTGAACGAGATGACAACCGCCGAGCTCAATCAGTTCTTAGAGAACATCGCAAAGCTGATTGAAGCAACCGCCGACGACCCGGCTACCGCCGCAAAAATCGTGCGAGATAGCAAGGTCAAGGCATAAAAAGAGTAGCGACCCCCGCTAAAGCGCCGCTACTCAAACACCCCGAAAGGCGAGCGGGAAGCCTTACTCCCGCCGCCTTGATTATAACCGAGTAAGGCAGAAAAATCAAGGAGGAACGCAAAATGATGATGTCCGAATTTATCGACCGCACCGGCTTCGAGCCGACCGCCAAAGAGTACGCCAAGATCGAAGAAGCCTATTACGACTTCGACGGTGACAAGGACGCCTTTTGTAAGGCTTTCGTCAAGGACGGCGGGGCGCGGAAGCTCTGCAAGGCCAGAGCCGCCGAGATTGACCGGCTGAACAGCCTGCTGCTGGAGAGCGAGCGGCAGTACAAGAGGGATATGGCCGACCGTGAAAAGCGGATCGACGAGCTGACCGCCGAGCTGGACCGTGAGCTTGAATGGAAGCCCAGCGATGGTGCCGGCACGAACATGATCCAGAACGACTACGCCCACCTTGCCGACTGCGGCAAGACGATGACCGACGAGGAGGCCAAGGCGTTTATCGCTGACGAGTGTGGCTTTGCTTCCGAGAAGATTCACATTCTGCACGAGGTCAACACCTACGAGGTCAACAAGTACAGCCGCCTTCGCAAGTCCGGCACCTTCGACCGCGCGCCCGTGTACGAATCCACCGACTGGAACTACGTCCGCTTTGACTGCGCCTGCTTCATGTATGAGCTGGTCAACGGCGAGCTTCGCTTCTACTGCTGCTAAATCACCGCCCGCCCCGGAGGTCACGAGGGCAGAAAGGCAACCACGATGAAGATCAATATCACCGATGAAATCAGGCAGGAGATTTTGGATACGCTCAACAGAGATACCGCAAAGGAATACTTTGAAAAGCTCCGCGACACGGAGAAGAACCCCACTCGCGGACAGGTTTACGCGTATCGAAGCTGGGAGCAGAGCACAGAAGACCGAGCCGATATATTTGAGGTCAGAGCGCTTCCATGGGGCAGTCAGATTAAGGACGGCGCGATGAAAGAATTCGTTGCTGCATTAACCGCAGCTGATATTGACGAGATTATCGTCACAGATCAGTCAACCGCGCTCATGGAAAGTGTCCACGCCTTGGTAGCCGAGGGCGCGTATCTGGAGGGCGTCGGAACTGTTACCCGCGATCCACTGCACGATCCTTCAGGCCGCCGCGAGGTCAAAGGGCTGGTATTCAGATTTTGAGAAAGGAGCGCCGACAATGAAAAAGCTGATTTGTTCTACTTTCCGCGAAGGTTACGGCATCGACCAGATCCGCAGAACGATGACGGCCGGCGAGCTGATTAACTTCCTTGCCCAGTACGATGAAGATACGCCGGTCTATCTGAGTTTTGACAACGGCTATACCTACGGCGGCATTACCGAGGGCCGCTTTGAAGAAGACTATGGGGAGGACGATGACGATGAGTAAAAAGCTGGATCGTAGCAGCGGCGGCATTGAGATCACCGGTCACAAGGGAACGTGGTACGTCATTGACGAGGGCGATTATAAGATTACCCCGGACGTGGACGGCAAACCGGAAACGCTTACCGCACACCTGTTCCTGCTCGAAAGCGAACTTTACGGCGACGAAGCCGCGTGCCTGATTGTCAACGAGGAAAAGCAGATCGTCTTGGAGGACGTTTGGAACGGCTTCGACGATCTGGAAGACGCCGGCTGGGAGGAAGTGCGGAAGATTGAATGCCCAGTCTGCAAGGGCGAGTTTCTGCGGGAGGACATGACCTTTACGCGCGACTGCCACGGCATCACTTTCCGGCTGGTCTGCTTCGGCTGCTACGAAAAGGTCATGGCAAAAGGCTACGACGGAGCATATTACACCGAAGCAGACGAATGTATTGAGGGGGACTATTGAGCATGAAAAAAATTACCGTCCTCGACTTCTGCAATCAGATTGGCGCAGCCAGCGATGAAATCCCCGTTGTGGTGAAAGCCGGTATGAGGGAAATCGGCCGCTTCCGCAGCTTATACAAGATTCCGGCGCAAGCGATGCCGGGAGTGCTGGAAGCCAAAATCACCTATGTTACCATGGGGCACGAAGAAATCATCATCCAGGTCGCATTGAAAGACTACAACACCAAGCTGTAACTGCATGACTGGCTGACCTATCAGCACGACGGGGAGAAAGGACACGATATGGATTACAACACTATGAACGCTACCGTCAAGGGGACAACCTGTGAGGGCGAGCCTTTTACTGAAAGTCTCACATTTACCCTCGTTCCCCCCACCGACAACAAGCACTACGGCACAGGCTACTACATGACGGTTAAGACATCAACGCAAACGCTGTTGATTGACGTGCGCTACGAGCGCACCACTGACATTGAAATCCTTGCCGATAGATGGATTAAGAGTTACTACGGCGAAAACGCGCAGGACATCATCAAACAGTTCTGAGAAAGGAGAGATTTCTATGAACGAGAACGAAGCCAAGACACTGATCGAGCGTTTTGCAGAGAAGCAGCAGGGCGGGCATTTTGCCTGCCCCCGCTGCGGGAAGATGACGATGGATGCGGAGAGCGTCACCCGCAACGCACTGAGCCGCAGGGCAACGGTCCATATCTGCGATGCCTGCGGCACGGTGGAGGCGCTGGAAGACATGACGGGGGATCGGCGGCCGCTGACCGCATGGGCTATCGTCTCCGCGCCGGAGAACTGGCGCATGAGGCGGCACTACTCCGCCGCAGCGTGGGCGCGTGAGCAGTACACCGACCGCTGGAATGATTGCCCGTATTTTCGGGATATGGTCGAGCGCGGTGAAATTCCAGCGGATTACATCGGTCGCCGCACCGTCATGATCCACGCGCCAATCAAAGGGACTGTGCTTTTGACCGAGGGCTATCATTTCACCGTGGACGATGAAGAAGGGAGACAATACCTGTGAGTAAATCTTGGACGCCCGAGGAGCTGGCCGCTGCCAGTGCCGCGATGAAAGCGGAGGGCCACATGAGCTACGAGGAGTTCTGCGCCGCGCCGGTGCTGCGGCTGGAACACAGAGGCCGCGACAGCTGGGATCGCCCCGTCTACGAGTTCGACGGTCGGCTCTATGTCGATGTCGACCCGCGCCGGAGCAGACCGGCAGACATCTGCACGAAGCATGGCAACGCCTTTGACGGCGAGCCCTGCGACCCTGTGCCGGTGGGAACGATCATTGAGTTCGTTCCGGAGCGGGACACATGGCCGTTTTGAGGAGGTGCGACAATGGCCAAATATATTGACTGCGACGCATTTAAGGCAAAATATCTATGCTGCGGCTATTTGCCTGAAATGTCGGAGGAAGATTTCGACCGATTCCCTACCGCTGATGTCGCGCCTGTGGTACGATGCGAGAATTGCCGCTATGCAATGTGGGTGGAATGGGCGAAGAAATACTCCTGCGGTCAAGTCCGTGGCCTGTTGGTATTCGGAGATCATTTCTGTGCATTCGGCAAACGATAGTATGAGAGCAGGCCGCAAGCCCCTCTCTCGCCGCCGTAGGCGAGTTGCAACACGCCCTTTAAATCGCGGGAGGGTAGACGCACACCTAAGCCGTGAAAAGAGCCACAGCGCCCCGTAAACGCGAAAGCGTCTGAAAACAGAAAAAGCCCCCTCGACAGGACGGTAAAATCCTGCGAGGGGGCTTTCATTGTGTGGGCGGTATTCAGATGGCGGGGCTGTCGATGCTGCCGTCGTCCTCCGTGTCGGTCCGGAAGTTGTTTGCCTTGGCCGCCTCAAAGGTGATCCCGCCGCGCCGACGGCCACAGGCCGCCGCTGGTGCAAGCCCAGCCGCCCCGCCGGGGCGGGCGCTCATGGGTATACCCCATCGGCACCGGGGGAGTCAAGCGCCGCCCCGTTTCTACATAGGCACCTTGAAAATTGAGCATGAAAAAAGAGCCCCCTTGCAAGGGGAAACCTGCAAGGGGGCCTTCTCAGACGGTGTTACACGGGGCGGGCCGCTCCCGTGGCGATTCCCGCCCGTTTCCCGCCCCGTGGGGCGGTGTTTTGGGCGGAGGCGGGAATTTACATTTCCGGCGCTTCCCCGCCCTCCACGGGGTTGGCCTGGGAAACGGCGGTCTGGACGACGGCGGCCGCAGTAGCCGCGGCGGTGGCAGCGGCCACGCTGGTCACGTCGGGGGCCTCCTTCAGCTCGGCAGTGAAGGGCTCCCCCAGGGTGATAGTATCGCCCTGCTGCTTCTGCGCCCGGACCTCGGCCTCGATCTTGGTTTCCAGGTAGGCATCCAGGTCCCCGTAAATCTCGGCCAGAATACTCTTTGCAGAAGCAGAGAGCAGGGACAGCGTTTTATCCTTGGACTTCTCCAGGGCTTTCAGCTGGGCCTCCTTGTCGAAAATGCCGTTCTTTTTCAGCGCGTCCACATAGGTCTGGCTGGTATAGGTGACGGCGGTAGTGACCGCCTCCGTCACTTCGGCCAGAAGCTCCTTTGTGTCCAGGCTGTCGATCTGCGCCCCGATCTGTTCAGACTTCCGGCGGAGGAACTGAACGAGGAAGGCCGCGCAGACAGGGACGGCGGCGGTAGCAACCGCCTGAAGCAGTTCGAGTACAAATTCTTTCATGGTGTTTTCCTCCTTAAATTTTCTTGCAGAAGTCCAGGGATACCCAACCGATTCCGGACTTCAATTTCCCCCAGAGCTTGGCGCCCTGACCGGTTGCTTCACTGACGATGGCATAGACCCCGGGCTTGATAGCGTTCTGGACAATGGCGGTATCTGTGCCGGGGCCTTTGCGGATGCGCAGATCAGTAGCGGTGATGCGGACCTTGTAAGGCACTTTGGACACCGGAGCCGCGGGCAGCGTGGGGGCAGTGCCAGTCCCCAGCTTGGCATTTACCTTCGCGGCAATGTCCCCCAGGCGGCCATAGATGTAATCGCCGGGGCAGGCTTTGTTGGCAAACCAGCGATGGACTGTAAGATTTTGCTGGGCCACCTTGCCCACCAACTTCTTGTCGCCTTTCCACAGCAGTTTCTTGATGCCGTTCCGCCGGCAGATGTCGGCGCACAGCTCAATCAGGGCGGCCATAGCCTTGTCGGTGATGGCGTAGGGGTGCGTGGTGTCGCTGGCAACCTCGATGGTCACGGCCTGATAGTCGTTGGAGGACCCGGAAATGCCGTTGACCCGGATGGGGTTGCCCTTCTTATCCTTGCCGCCGGAACACCAGGAGCGGTCCTTTTCCTCCACGCACAGGCCGATGGAGCCGTCGTAGCCCACAACGTAGTTGCAGGAGGCTCCCTTGCTGCTGGGCTGGAACACCGCGCACCCCCGCTTGGCGTTCACCTGCCCCACAAAGCAATGGATGGTGATGGTGTCAATGGCGTGGTTCCGGTTTGGCGTCCGGTTCGGGGAGATCAGCTTCACCGTCGCCAGGGCGCTATTAGAAAATCCCATGGTGCTGCCACTTCCTTTCTTCGCATACTTGTTGAAATACTTCTGGCCGAAGCTGGCCCGCCGGGCCTTTGCCGTCTCGCTTTGATCGGCGGGCCGTTCAAACTGAAGCAGGACAGTATCGGAGGCCGCCCGGACGCTGGTGGCGGTTTTCAGAACGCTCAGAACCGCCTTGTAGCTCTCGGCCAGTTCCTTCAGCAGAAAGCTGAGTTGCATTTCCAGGCTGCCGATAGACGCTCCCACAGCTTTGGCGTAGGCCAGCAGCGCGGCCTTTCTCGTGGGGTATGTCCACTGGACGAGGCCGTAGCCCGCCCGGTCATTGCTGAAATTGGTATAGGTGCCCTTGTCCACCATTTCGGTGTACTCGGCGTCGGCCATGCCCAGTTTGCCCTCGTAGCTGTTCTGGAGGTTGTTGGGGCGCAGACCGCTCTCGGCATAGAGATTCCCCATCAAGCCCGCAGCGCCGGCATCGGTGAGGCCCTTGGCTTTCAGAAAGCTCCAGATAAATTCTTCTGTGTTCATCTGCCCGTGTCCCTCCCCTAATCCTTCAGCACGATTTCAGCCGCCCGGAGAGCGATGTCCGCCCCGTACTTGTCCGCAAAGCGATTGAGAAAACGCTGGGCGTATTTGGCCCGGTTCTCATTTTTGGACTTCCAAAAGTAAAAGCCGCCCCAGGTTCCGTCCGTCAACAGGGACGCGCCGGCAAGAGCGCCAAGGGCGGTGACATCCCATCCCAGAATGGTCCCGGTCACGGTAATACCGCACAGGACCACGGAAATGAAAATGTGCAGCGTCAGCATCTTTTTTGAAAATTCCACCTTGCGCCGCCCCCTTCTCAGTAAAGCGCCTGGACGCTCTGCTCCGTCATAAACTCTTTGTGTTCATGCTTCACTTTGCGGGCGTATTCCAGGGCGGCGTGCATATCCCCGTTGCAATGCGCGTCCGGGATACGCTGTACGGCCTCCGCCGTGGCTTCCCCCAGCGCAATGGCGGCCCCCACGCCTTTGATGATAAGCACCTCGTTCTTCTCACGGGCCTTCTCCTGTTCCTCCTGGGCCTTTTCCCGCTTGGTGATGCGCCGCTGGAGCATCCAGGAGCAAAACGCTGTGATGGCGGTGGGAATACCCAGCAGCGTAATCAGCCCACCAACCGAGAGTTCAATGACCATGTTTTACATCTCCTTCAGAAAGAA
>URTG01000025.1 GCA_900550705.1 uncultured Eubacteriales bacterium
TGCACTCACTCCAGAATCGCGCCCTTGTCCGCAGAGGACACCAGCTTGGCGTAGCGGGCCAGGTAGCCGGTTTTGATCTTGGGCTGGGGGCAGACCCATTTGGCCTTGCGGGCGGCCAGAGTGGCATCGTCCACCAGGAGCTGGATGGTGTGCGCGGGGATGTTGATGGCGATGGGGTCGCCCTCCTCCACCAGGCCGATGGGGCCGCCGCTGGCGGCCTCGGGGGACACATGGCCGATGGACGCGCCCCGGGTGGCGCCGGAGAAGCGGCCGTCGGTGATGAGGGCCACGTCCTTGTCCAGCCCCATGCCCGCAATGGCGGAGGTGGGGTTCAGCATCTCCCGCATACCGGGGCCGCCCTTGGGGCCCTCGTAGCGGATGACCACCACGTCGCCGGCCACGATCTTGCCGGCGTAGATGGCCTCAATGGCGTCGTCCTCGCTGTCAAACACCCGGGCGGGGCCCTCGTGGACCATCATCTCGGGGGCCACGGCGGACTGCTTCACCACGCAGCCGTCGGGGGCCAGGTTACCCTTCAGCACGGCGATGCCGCCGGTCTTGGTGTAGGGGTTGTCAATGGGCCGGATGATCTCCGGGTCGCGGTTGACCACGCCCTCCAGATTTTCGGCCACGGTCCTGCCGGTGCAGGTGAGCAGACCGGTGTCGAGCAGGTTGGCCTTGGCCAGCTCGGCCATCACGGCGTACACGCCGCCGGCCCGCTCCAGGTCCTCCATATAGGTGTTCCCCGCCGGGGCCAGGTGGCACAGGTTGGGGGTCTTGCCGGAGATCTCGTTGGCCATGTCGAAGGACAGCTCAATGCCGCACTCGTGGGCGATGGCGGGCAGGTGGAGCATGGTGTTGGTGGAGCAGCCCAGGGCCATGTCGATGGTCTCGGCGTTGTGGAAGGCGGCCTGGGTCATAATGTCCCGGGGGCGGATGTTCTTCTCCACCAGCTCCATGATCTTCATGCCCGCGTGCTTGGCCAGGCGCAGCCGGGCGGAGTACACGGCGGGGATGGTGCCGTTGCCCCGCAGGGCCATGCCGATGGCCTCGGTGAGGCAGTTCATGGAGTTGGCGGTGTACATCCCGGAGCAGGAGCCGCAGGTGGGGCAGGCGGCGTTCTCATATTCCTCCACGCCCGCCTCGTCCAGCTTGCCGGCGTAATAGGCACCCACCGCCTCGAACATATGGGACAGGCAGGTCCGGCGGCCGTCGTTCAGCGTGCCGGCCAGCATGGGACCGCCGGAGCAGAAGATGGTGGGCACATTCACCCGGGCGGCGGCCATAAGCAGACCGGGCACGTTCTTGTCGCAGTTGGGGATCATCACCAGACCGTCGAACTGGTGGGCCATAGCCATGGCCTCGGTGGAGTCGGCGATGAGGTCCCGGGTCACCAGGGAGTACTTCATGCCCACATGGCCCATGGCGATGCCGTCGCACACGGCGATGGCGGGGAACTCCACCGGGGTGCCCCCGGCGGCCCGGATGCCGGCCTTCACGGCCTGGGCGATCTTGTCCAGGTTCATGTGTCCGGGCACGATCTCGTTATAGGAACAGACCACGCCGATCAGGGGGCGCTCCAGCTCCTCCTTGGTGTAGCCCAGGGCATAGAGCAGCGAGCGGTTGGGGGCGGCGGGCATCCCCTTTTTGATGACGTCAGAACGCATAACAGACTCCTCCTCAAATTTCCAGCGTCCCGGGCGGCCGGACAGAGGGCGGCCGGGGCGAAATAGTTGTCTGATGACTATTGCATTGTCTGACCTAATGTTATATCATAGCAGTATCGATGTCAAGAAAAATCTGCGGACGAATTGTACCCATTCCGTGCCGCAGTTCTAGGAGGAATGACCATGACCGGCAATCTATCACAGCAGACGGCCCAGATTTTATACAGCCAGATCGTGGCGGAGAAGCGCTTTGCCCCCGGGGACAAGCTGCCCAACGAGATCGCCCTGGCCCAGGAGCTGGGGGTGAGCCGGACCACCCTGCGGGAGGCCATCCGGGACCTGACCGTCCAGGGCGTACTGGAGGTCCGCCGGGGCAAGGGCACCTTTGTCTCCCCCCAGGCGGAGGAGATCGAGGACTTCGGCTTCGACCGGCTCAGCCGGGTCCGGGGCCAGCTGCGGGACCTGTTTGAGCTGCGCTCCATCTTCGAGCCCCAGGCCGCCAGGCTGGCCTGCCGGCGGGCCAGCGACCGGGAGCTGGCGGACATTCTGGCCAAGGGCCAGGCCGTGGCCGACTGCATCCGCTCCGGCCAGGACCGCACCCGCAGCGACCGGGCCTTTCACACCGCCATCGTCCGGGCGGCGCACAACGAATTTCTGGTGCGCCTTCTGCCCATGATCGACCGGGCGGTGGAGACCGCCATCTCCACCGGTGCCCACAGTGAACAGCTGGCCCAGGTCACCCTGCGGGACCACGCCCTGCTCCTGGAATTTTTCCAGGCCCGGGACGGCGAGGGCGCGGAGCACGCCATGGCCATCCATATGCGCCACGCGGTGGATGAGATGGGGCTGATGAAGTAACGGGGGGTGTTTCGCCTGCGGGCGGGGGCGGGGGGAGTTCCGCCTGCGGGCGGGCTACTTTCCAGTGATGGAAAGTAGCCAAAGATCACCGGGGCTGCGGCCCCGGTCCCCTGGGGAGCCATCCGGAGGGGAAGCTGGGTGGGAAATCGACCGGCGCGGGTGCAGACTTGTGGTTGTGCTCCTTTCCCCGCCCGCTGCCGCTCTGCGGTGGTTAGAGTGGGCTTGGCTCATCCCTTGTTTAGCAGCGCGCCTGGTCTGGCAACAATCGCGGGGTGCGGTGTTTTCTGGCGCACGCCCGGTGCCGTGTGTATGGGCGGATATAATCCGCCCGCACGATAACTGCCGGGTCAACGGCGGGCGGCTGATAGCCGCCCCTACAAGAAACCTGAAGGATTTGGCGTAGGGGCCGATTCCCCCTGTCAGGGGGAAATGTCCCAAAGGGACAAAAGGGGTAGGGATCGATGTCCTCATCGGCCCGTTTCGGTGGTGCGGTGGTTGACGCGGGACGCTGAGGACAGCGTCCCCTACGGTCTAATGTCCTGGTCTCTCGTAGGGGCCACTGTCCCCAGCGGCCCGGTTCGTTGAAGCTCTCCCTCCAAAACCTTCCACACCCCGCAAAAATTTTGTGGAATCGCTGGGAACTTTTTCCCCTTCTGGCACGTCTATGTTATTGCGACGAAAAAATTTTCCCCAGCTCCGGGGATTTTGGGGATAAGGAGGTTCCTATGAAACTCACACGACTGCTGCTTCCTGCTGTGATAATGTTGGCGCTGGCTGGCTGTGCGGCGGGGCCGAAGGATGCTGCTGCGCCGCCCGCCGTCTCTGCCTCGGAGTCGCAGGCGGCGGACCTGCCCCAGCTGGCCATGGCGGACGGGGTGCTGTATTACAACACCGGGGAGGAGAGCTCCGTGGAGGGCCGCTGCGGCAACATGGACGGGGAACTGACCCAGCAGGTGGACGCCAGCCAGTTCCCCACGGAGGACGGACAGTGCAACTTCGGCTCCGGCCTGGGCTACCAGCGGTTCGAGGACCACATCGAGATCCTGCTGGACCACCGCTGGATGATTTTCGCCCCCTACGAGGGCTGATTTTTAATTTTTTCGCATTTTTCCCTCGCCCTCTTGCCGAACGGCGGG
Source organism: uncultured Eubacteriales bacterium (assembly GCA_900550705.1). GTDB lineage: Bacteria > Bacillota > Clostridia > Oscillospirales > Oscillospiraceae > Lawsonibacter. The sequence continues at coordinate 3,662 of URTG01000025.1, forward strand.
AAAACCGATATACTAGAGGTTACATCACTCAGACTGTCAAAAAACTCGCGAAGCCTCTTTTTTGACAAGCTGACACCACTTTCTCACCGCTGGGAGGGGAACGCTCTGGAAGAACATTATTATCATGTATCCCGCTCCGGCGGGGGCCGGGCCGCACCGGAAGCGCCCCGGGGCGGACGGCGGGCTTCCTCCCGGAGCGCCGGTCCCCGGGGGCGGGCGGCTCCCCCGCCCAAGCGGCCCAACAAGCGGAAGCGCTCCCCCTTCTCCGCCTTTCTCTGGGGGTGCTACAAGCTGGTTGCCGTGCTGTCCGCCCTCATCGTGGCGGGCTTTCTGGGCTTCAAGCTGCTGGTCCAGCCCCCGGCCCAGACCGCGCCGACGCCCGCCTCATCTTCTTCCGCAGAGGACGTCTCCCAGAATACCGACGCACCCGCTGCGTCCGAAGACGACACCGGCACCCTGAAGCGCCGGGAGCAGGTCTATACCTTCCTCCTGGCCGCCACGGATAAGGAGGGCTTCCGCACCGACACCATGATGGTCCTGAGCTACGACGTGCCCAACCAGAGGATTGGCATGGTCTCCATCCCCCGGGACACCATCACCGACCGGCCCCAGGGCAAGGACCCCAAGCTGGTCTACGGCACCGGCGGCGTCACCCAGCGGGTCACCGACATCTCTACCATGCTGGGCATCCCCATCGACTACTACATCAAGGTGAATATCAACGGCTTCATCGCCCTGGTGGACTATCTGGACGGCGTGGATTTCTATGTCCCCTGCGACATGAACTACGACGACCCCTATCAGGACCTGTCCATCCACTTCAAGGAGGGAATGCAGCACCTGAACGGCAAGCAGGCCATGGAGGTGGCCCGCTTCCGCAAAAATAACGCCAATTCCTCCGGCACCAGCACCGGCTACTCCGACGTGGGCCGCACCCAGACCCAGCAGCAGCTCCTCCTGGCCCTGGCCAAAAAGGTCCTGTCCTGGAACAGCATCAGCCGGGTGAATGGCTTCGTCAACATCTTCAATGAGTATGTAGACACCGACCTGTCTCTCAAGGACATGGCCTACTTCGCCGCTCAGGCCGTGAACGTAGACCTCGCCTCCGCCGGGACCACCACCCTGGACGGCCGGGGCGACGCCGTCTACCACGGCAAGCGCTACTGCTTCGAGCTGGACCAGGAAAAGACCCTGGAAACCGTCAACCGCCTCATCAACCCCTACACCCGGGACCTGACCCTGGCAGATATGCACCTGATGAAGGCGGAGCGGTATATGGGGTGATACCAACAATGGCGTCTGCCAGAGGGCAGACGCCATTGTATTTTATGATACCCGCTTCCATTCTTCCCTTTTTCGACCGTTTATGATACACGGTCCTTGCTGCCCTCTCCAAACTGGCAACAGGAAGGAGGTGTCGGTCATGGAGCACGTTTTGACGAGCTTTCTGGTCTCTGTGGGAGCAGGTGTCGTGAGTTATTACATCTGCAAGTGGCTTGACGGAGGCCGCAAGGGCAGATAAGCACAAAAGAACCCCCGGAGAGATAGCAGCTCTCCGGGGGTTCGCCTTTGCGTGTCAGCCATGGAAGATTCTGGTGAGCTTCTTTGGCTGTTGTTATTATAGCACACTCTCGCCGAATAATGCAAGACCTTTCGAAAATTCTTTGTATCGCCAGAGATTACAGATACTTTTTCAGCGCAACAACGGTCGTAGTCAAAACATCCGCGGCGATTTTTAGCTGCTGGGTGGTGCAGGTGGCCAGGAGGCGGTCGATTTCCTCCAGAACGGTGCCGCGTTCGGCAGGGGATTCGTCAAACAGAAGCTCGTCGGTTCGGACCTCCAGCGTCTCAGCCAGGGAGACAAGGACAGGCAGACTGAGCTTGGTGTTGCCGGTTTCAATATGGCTCATGTGGGTGGTGGAGATGCCGATGCGTTCCGCCAACTGCTCCTGCGACAGGCCGTGCGCCTTGCGCGTTTTCCGAATTCGTTGCCCGATTGCGTAGTAGTCCATAATAATCCCGCCTATATTGAGAAAATCTACTTGAATTGTATAGGCATATATGTTAGGATATAATAAACTGTATGGGCGGAATTATGTGCATATGGTTTAAAACGTAAGGCGGCACAGGTGGGAGAGACCGCGGCGCTTTACCAAAAAATCAAGGAAAGGAATAGGGGGAAACAGTATGAAATGCGTACTGCGAAATACGCTGGCACTGCTGTGTGTGGGTGCGCTGACGGTCAGCCCGGCGCTGGCCGCCTCCTTCCCGGACGTGTCACGGAGCGCGAGCTACGCCGACGCGGTAGACTATGTCAGCAGCGAGGAATTTATGATCGGGGACCAAAATGGAAGATTCAATCCTTCCAAACCAGTGACCCGGGCGGAGATGGCTACGATCCTGTGTAATGTGCGGGGAGCCACCGGTTTTTTGTACACTGACGGAACTGTCTTCGCCGATGTTCCCACATCTCACTGGGCCAACCGTTATGTGGTCAAGGCGGCTGACATGGGGCTGGTCAGCGGATATGGGAACAGGAAGTTCGGCCCTTCGGATCAAGTGACCTATGAACAGGCCGTGACCATGCTGGTGACCGCCTCCGGCCTGAGTTCGGAAGCGGAGGCGTGGGGTGGTTATCCCTCTGGCTATCTGACCGTGGCATCGAAGCGGAACTATCTGACCGGGATCAATGCTCAAATCGGCGCTAAATTGACCCGAAGCCAGGTAGCGCGGATGCTGTATAACGCCTATGCCGACCCCGAGGACGATTATATTGACTACACGGAGCCGGGGGAGAATTACACCGACTACACAGAGCCAGAGGAGAACGTTAGTCAGGTTTATATTCCGCAGAAACTAGTTTTGGGTGATAAGGAAAATACTGGAATTTCAGAAGAAAATATTCCTTATACTGAATTCTATCCCGACGGTACCTGTGAAATGTTCTTTAATTGGGTATACGAGGTCGAAGTTGGTAAAAAGGACTATCAGGTTCAACGAGACAGTCAGGGAAAACTTATCATTATTTGTGCGCCGAATAATGGCATGGGCGGTATACGATTTGTGGAAGGGTCTGACGGAACGTGGACTTATATCAGCGAAGGAATCGGGTTTATGTCCTGTGGTTCGAAGCTGGTTGTCGATGGTTCGGGCCGTGTCCCAGTGTCGTTGTACACAAAAACGATTGATTTGTTCTCGGAGTTGAAGGGCAAAACATTCTGGTTTACCTCTGGAATCGTGTGGCATACGGAACTTACCTTTGGTGCGAATGGCCGCTTTGAAGGGATGTATGTCGGCCGCTCTTATAGTGATACCTCTGACCCGGAAGGTACTTGGGATATGAGCGATTTTACCGGACGGTTCACAGATGTGGTCCGCCTGGATAATGAAACCTATTCCATGCGGATTGCGGAGTTTGATTATAATTCCGACGGCGGCGCTGCCCCCTATGGCATGGAGAATGCAGGGCTATTCTATGTCTATCTGCCAAACCGATACACCGGGGACCTGCCGGAGGCGTTTCTTGACTGGGCCGCTATGCCAAATTCCTGGAGAGAAATTCCGAAAATGCTCCCACTGTGGGGCCTGTATAACGTAGGGGGTGAACGTGGCTTCACTTACACAGAAAGCAACTGACGAAAGAAGGAGGAACACAACATGAACATCAAGCAAGGTATCTCTGCGGCGGTGCTCTCGGCGGTGTTGGGGGGCGCGATGGTCTTCCCGGGCATGGCCGCCAGCTTCCCGGACGTGGCTTCGGGCGCGGACTACGCCGAGGCGGTGGACTACGTCAGCGACATGGGGCTGATGGTGGGGGACAAAACCGGAAAATTCCACCCCGACCAGGCCGTGACCCGGGCGGAGATGGCCACCATCCTGTGCAATATGCTGGGAGAGACCGAAAACCTGTCCACCGACGGCTCCGTCTTCACCGATGTCCCGGCCGACCACTGGGCCAACCGCTATGTGGTCAAGGCGGCGGAGCTGGGCCTGGTCAGCGGATACGGGAATGGGAAATTCGGACCTTCGGATAAGGTGACGTATGAACAGGCGATTACGATGGTAGTCCAGGCAATGAGTTTGGGCGACTACGCACTGGCGGCAGGCGGGTATCCCGACGGCTATATCACCGTTGCCCAAGAGTTCGGCCTGGTCCGTGGGCTTTCCTCATCAGTGGGAAGCCCCATGCCAAGAAGCGAAATTGCGATTCTAATTTATAACACGCAAGTGTAAGGAGATGGGTTTTGTGAAACGCCGTATTATGCACATATTGCTTTCCGTTTGTATGATTCTGACGGTGCTCGTTCCGGTCCCGACCGCATATGCCGCAACGGCAGCGCCTACAACGGATGCCGAGGTCAGAGCGAGAATCGATGAATTATATGGTTTACTTGGCGGTAAATATTTTACCGTCAGTGGAAAACGTTGCTACCACAATGCAGAGTTTGGAGGCAGCAATGCATGTAGAGTCAACTATATTATGAAATCTTCGTGGTTCAAAGCCATGTTTGGGAATGTTGCTCCCTCTCAGCTGTTTAAGAGCGGTGGCGCTTCCTGCGTGGGCTTCGCTCAATTTGCTGAATGGTATATTTATCGAGCCAATAATAGCGATAACGTAAGACGAGACGAATCCGCAACCGTTTGGGGTGTACCCTTAACTTATGAAGGAATCTCGAAATATGCTGGTATCGGTGATTATCTGTGGTACAACGATCATCATGCAATAATCCTTGTCGATTATAATTCTTCCGGTATTACTGTATTGGACTCAAACTGGGACCACGACTGTAAAGTACAAATGCGTACAATCCCATATAGTAGCGGAAGTAAGGTTAACATTTGTAAATTGTACTCCGCTACTCAAGGGAGAAACAACTCTACCTCCTGCACGTCACATCAAAAGGGCAAGTATCTGTGGTATGAACAGGTACATCCGCATTATAACTATTGGCGCTGTTCTGTGTGCGGCCGGCAATTCTCGGATGGGTCTACAGCCAAAGTGGATTCCTGCTCGCTCTGTAAGGGCACGAACCAGGTCGCTACACCTGCACCTGCGGCCACGAAGATTTCTTTCTCCGACCTTACCACCCCTGGCAATCTGACGGAGGGAACCGGAGGACACATCAACGGCTATATCTACTCCTCCAGCAGCCCAATTTGCTCCGTTTCCGCTCAGGTATACAACGAAAGCGGAAACGCCGTGCTCAGTGCCTCGTCCAGTGGATTCAGTGTATCGAAATACGGTCCGCTGAACAATTCTAAAATCGACGCAGAACTGAAATTCGGAAGTCTTCCGGCGGGAACTTATTCCATCCAGTACACGGCCAAGGCGAAAGACGGAACCACTGCGACAACCAGAACTGACGCCTTTACGATTACTGGTAAGGTGCCCACCCCCGTTCCGGAACCTACCCCCACGCCTACCCCTACCCCCGCGCCTACTCCCACCCCCACCCCCACCCACGACACCCATACGAAGGGGGCGTTCCAGTTTGCGGAGGAAGTCCATCCTCACCGCAACTACTACAAGTGCTCCGTCTGCGGGGAAAACTTTACGGACGGCACCACCTCCACGCTGGATTCCTGCCAAATTTGCAACCCGGTAAAGGAGGATATATGGACACCTTGGAGTGACTGGTCCACCACCCCCGCCTATGCCTCCGCCACCCGTGAGGTGGAGACGAAGACGGAACACGTCGCCAAAACTGAGACCCAGTACCGCTATGGCCGCTATGCCAACGTGGGGCACGACTGCTGGTGCAGCACCTATCTGGCCGGCCTGGGCTACGGCAGCTCCTGGTATGAGGCGACGGACTGGTCCACCCAGCGGTTCAGCACCAGCGGGCGGGACTGGACCTGTGGCTCCTGCGGCGGCAGCCACACCGGCGTGGACCACTACGGCTCCGACGGCCGCCCCTGGTGGAAGGAATATAAATCCCCCGACGGCCTGAGCTACTATTGGGAGGAATCCCGCACTGTGGACAACGGCTCCGACGTGACCTACTACCGCTACCGCGACAAGATCAACTGAACGAAAACAGGGCGGCACTCCCCCACCGGAGTGCCGCCCTTCCGTTTACTCCTCCCCCTCCAGCGCCGCCTGCAGGCTGCGGCGGTACATGGACACGGCATCCTTGGGGGCGGCCAGGGTGAGGCCGCCGGCGAGACCGAACAGCCAGCCGAAGAACTGGGGGCTGAGGACCACGGGGAGGGTAACGGTGAAGTGGTCGGGGCCGTCGGGGACCAGGATCACGTCCTGGCCGAAGCGGTCCCAGACCACGCCGGCCATATCCCGCCGCCCCCGGAGGGTGACGGTCATCTCCCGGCCGCGGTACATTCCGAAGTGCTTCTGGCCGTATTGGGCCAGCTGAAAGTCGGGGCAGCGGTCCCGCCCCTGGATGGGCAGGGAGGTGACCACGATCTGGAGCATTTTGTCCACCCGGTAGTGCCGCAGCTCCCGGCTGGTGTGGTCAAAGGCCACCAGATAGTAGTTCTCGTTGTTCCAGATCAGGCCGTAGGGGGAGACGGCGTATCGCCGCCCCTCCCGCCGGAGGACCTTCTGCCGGGTCAGGTCGTAGTCGAAATACTGAAAGGTAATGGCCCGCTGGACGGCCAGGGCCTGGTGGAGCTTGTCCACGTTGTAGTAGATACTCTCGTTCATCACCTTGATCCGGCCGCTGACGTAGACCTGCCGCTGGAGCTGCCGGGCCTGGTGGACGCTGACCAGCTGCTCCAGCTTGGCCAGGAGCGCGTCGCTCTTTTTCTGGGTGATGAACCGGGAGGACTGCACCGCGTCCATGAGCAGCTTCACCTCGGGCAGCTCAAAGTCCCGGGTCCCCACGAACCAGCCGGGGGACTTGCCCTTGCGGGACTGCACGTCCAGGCCGCAGCTCCGCAGGGTCTCCAGGTCGTCGTAAATGCTCTTGCGCTCGGCGCTGATGTCGTAGCGGTCCAGGGCATCAATGATCTGGGCCACCGTCATGGGGTGGTCCTCATCCGTCTGCCGCAGGAGGATCTGAGAAAGGCGCAGCAGCTTCGTCTTCTGATTGGTTCGTCTCGGCACCGATAGTCCCCTCCTTGCTCCTCGGCGGCCTCCGGCCCCGGGGAGGATTTTCTTTATCCTAGCAGAGTATCTGTCCCATAAACCGGACTTTTCTTGCAGTATACCAGAGCGCAGCCCCCTTGCCAAGGGGACCGGACGGATTATGACAGAATTTTTACGGAGCACCTGGTATACTTTTCGAAAAAAGTGTGGTATACTGATTCACGAACACCTTGGTCAGCCGGACGGCTTGTCCCCCCATGGACGGAGAGCGCGGCGCGGCAGACCTTGATTTTTCTTTGGTTTATACGCGGAGCAGCGCCCCCTTCGGCGGCGCACCGCGTCTAAATATATCCCGCGCCCCTGAACCGTGAATAGCGACAGGCGGGGACGGCCGCGGGTCCGTTACAATGAGCAGACCGGACGCAAGACGAAGCAGACGGGTTTTTCTCCCCGGCGAGGCAGGGCCGCGGAGGACGCCCCCCTTCGTCTGCTTGTGTGCGCCCCGGTTTGCCCCCATCGTCTGAAATCGTCCTCCCAAGCCTGCGTTCCTGAGAGAAGGCAGGCTGCCAGCGGGAGCAACACAAAAGGAGCATCGAATTATTTTATGGCAGAAAAATTGAAAATTATTTCGCTGGGCGGTCTGAATGAGATCGGCAAGAACATGACCGTGTACGAATACGGCGGCGACCTTATCGTGGTGGACTGCGGCATGGGCTTCCCCGACGACGATATGTACGGCATCGACGTGGTCATTCCCGACGTGAGCTACCTCATCAAAAACCAGCAGAAGATCCGGGGCATTTTCATCACCCACGGCCACGAGGACCATATCGGTGCGCTGCCCTATGTCCTCCGGTCCATCAACGCCCCCATCTACGCCACCCGCATGAGCGCCGGCCTCATCAAGCTGAAGCTGGAGGAGCACCGCCTGCTGGACAAGACCAAGCTCATCACCTGCGAGGCCGGGGCGGTGGTCAAGGCCGGCAAGTTCAGCGTGGAGTTCATCCATGTGAACCACTCCATTGCCGACGCGGTGGCCTTTGCCATCAAGTGCCCCGTGGGCACCTGCGTCCACACCGGCGACTTTAAGATCGACACCACCCCCATCCAGGGCGGCATGATGGACCTGGCCCGCCTGGGCGAGCTGGGCAAGGAGGGCGTTCTGGCTCTGCTGGCCGACTCCACCAATGTGGAGCGCCCGGGCTATACCCGCAGCGAACGCAGCGTGGGCGCGTCCTTCGATGCGCTGTTCCGGGGCTGCGAGGAGCGGATCATCGTCACCACCTTCGCCTCCAACGTAGACCGAATCCAGCAGATCATCGACGTGGCCGCCCGCTACGGACGGAAGGTGGCCGTCACCGGCCGGTCGATGGAGAATGTGATGAAGGTCTCCTCGGAGCTGGGGTATATGAACATCCCCAGCGGGATTCTGATGGACCTGAACCACATCAAGTCCCTGCCCAAGAACAAGGTGTGCATCATCACCACCGGCAGCCAGGGCGAGACCATGTCCGCCCTGACCCGCATGGCCTTCAACACCCACCGCCAGGTGGACCTGATGCCCGGCGACCGGGTCATTATCTCCGCCAGCGCCATCCCGGGCAACGAGAACGCCATCGGCAACGTGGTCAACGAGCTGTATCGCAAGGGGGCCGAGGTGCTCAACGAGCGGGAGCTGGCCCTGCACGTCTCCGGCCACGCCTGCCAGGAGGAGCTGAAGATCGTCCACGCCCTGGTAAAGCCCAAGTTCTTCATCCCCGTCCACGGCGAGCAGCGGATGCTCCAGATCCACGGCAAACTGGCCCAGGGCATGGGCATGGACCCCAACCAGGTTCTCATCAGCGACATCGGCAAGGTCATGGAGCTCACCCCCAACTCCGCCAAGATCACCGGCACCGTCACCGCCGGCCAGGTCTTTGTAGACGGCTACGGCGTGGGCGACGTGGGCAGCGTGGTCCTGCGGGACCGCCGCCACCTGGCCCAGGACGGCGTGATCGTGGTGGTCCTCTCCATGTCCGGCGAGGACGGCACCCTGGTCTCCGGCCCGGACATCATCACCCGCGGCTTTGTCTATGTCAAGGAGTCGGAGGGCCTGATGGAGGATCTGCGCCAGGTGGCCCTGGAGGCCATCCAGAGCGTAGACACCCGCTACTCCACCGACTGGTCCGCCATCAAGGGCGTCATCAAGGGCGACCTGTCCAACTACCTGTATAAGAAAACCAAGCGCAGCCCCATGATCCTGCCGGTCATCATGGAGGTATAACAAGTCCATCCGCGCAAAAAGGACCCATCCGAGACACGCCGCGTCTCGGATGGGTCCTTTGTTTTTCGGCAGGATGCTCCCGCCGCTCCGTTCTTAAAACCGCAGCACTGCCCCCAGCAGGGCGGATGCGCCGATAAATACGATGGGATGCAGCTTTTTCAGCGGGGTATACCGCATGGCAACGAACACCGCCACGGCCAGGATCAGCGCCGGCCAGTGGATGGCCAGGGTGTGGACGGCCTCGCCGCCCACGGTGACCAGCACGGCGGCGGCCACCGTCAGCCCGGCGGAGGCGATGAGGGCGGTGGACGCGGGGCGCAGACCGTAGAACACCGCATCCACCGCCTTGGACTGGCGGAACCGCTGCAAAAAGCCCGCAATAATCAGGATAATGACAATGGAGGGGAAAATCAGCCCCAGGGTGGCCACCGCCGCCCCGATGACGCCGGGAATGTGGTGTACTCCGGCGATCTGAAAGCCCACATAGGTGGCCATATTCACCCCCATGGGGCCGGGGGTGGACTCGGACACGGCGATCATGGTGGTCAGCTCGCTGTTGGTGAACCACCCGGTGCGGGCCCCCAGATCCTGGAGGAAGGGGATGGTGGCCAGTCCGCCGCCCACGGCGAACAGCCCCGTCTTGGCAAACTCAAAAAACAGACGCAGAAGGACCATCAGTTCCCCTCCCCTTTCGTTCCGCCGGAGTAATGAAACATCTGCTTGGCCGCGTAGCCCACCACGCCGGCGGCCAGGATCAGCAGCGCCGGGGACAGCCCCACAAAGAAGGCCAGCGCCAGCACCACCAGGAAAATGACCGCCGTGAGCACGTCCTTCACCGTGGACTTGCCCAGCTTGATGACGCTGGAGGCGATGAGGGCGACCACGCAGGCGTTCACCCCGGCCAGGGCGTGCTGCACGGCGGGGATGTCGGCGAAGTTGGTGAGAAACGTGGCAATGACGGAGATAATGATCACGGAGGGGAACACCACCCCCAGGGTGGCGGCAACGCCCCCCAGCCAGCCCTTATACTTGCAGCCGATGAAGGTGGCGGTGTTCACCGCGATCACGCCGGGGGTACACTGGCCGATGGCGTAGTAGTCGGTGAGCTCCTCGTCGGTGGCCCAGCCCTTCTTCTCCACCACCTCCCGCTGGAGAATGGGCAGCATGGCGTATCCGCCGCCGAAGGTGCAGGCCCCCATCTTGGCAAAGGTCCAGAACAGCTCCCAATAAAGACGCAAGGGAATTCACTTCTCTTTCCTTGAATAAAAATAAGGCTGCCTCAAAACGTCCAACGTATCAAGACAGCCTCTGTTGTTCGATTGTAGGGGCGGCCGCCCCCACATAGGTTTCGGGAAATTTTCCCGCGAGGCGGTCTTACACGTTGAACCGGAACAGGATGATGTCGCCGTCCTGCACCACGTAGTCCTTGCCCTCCGAGCGGATGAGGCCCTTCTCCCGGGCGGCTGCCATGGTGCCGCAGGCCATCAGGTCCTCGTAAGACACCACCTCGGCGCGGATGAAGCCCCGCTCGAAGTCGGAGTGGATCTTACCGGCGGCCTGGGGGGCCTTGGTGCCCCGCTTGATGGTCCAGGCGCGGCACTCGTCCTCGCCGGAGGTCAGGTAGGAGATGAGGCCCAGCAGGGTATAGCTGGCCTTCACCAGCCGGTCCAGGCCGGACTCGGCGATGCCCAGGTCGTCCAGGAACATCTTCTTCTCCTCGGGCTCCAGCTCGGCGATCTCCGCCTCCAGCTTGGCGCAGACGGGCACCACCTGGGCGCCCTGGGCGGCGGCGCGCTCCTCCACCTGGCGGTAATACTCTACGCTGTGGGGGTCGGCAAAGCCGTCCTCGTCCAGGTTGGCGGCGTAGATCACGGGCTTGAGAGACAGCAGCTCGCAGTCGGGATACTCCTCGCCGATGTTCACCGTCTCGTAGGTCCGGGCGGACTTGCCGTCGTTCAGCCAGTCCCGCAGACCCTCGAAGTCGGCGGCCTCCTGCAGGAACTTCTTGTCCCCCTTGGCGGCCTTCTTGGCCTTGTCAATGCGGCGCTCCACCATCTCCAGGTCGGCCATGACCAGCTCCAGGTCGATGGTGTCAATGTCCCGCAGGGGGTCGGTGGAGCCCTCCACATGAATGACGTTCTCGTCGTCGAAGCAGCGGACTACATGGACGATGGCGTCGGTCATGCGGATGTTGCCAAGGAACTTGTTGCCCAGCCCCTCGCCCTTAGACGCGCCCTTCACCAGACCGGCGATGTCCACAAACTCGATCACCGCCGGGGTGGTCTTCTTGGGGTGATACATCTCCGCCAGCTTGTCCAGCCGGTAGTCCGGCACCGCCACCATGCCCACATTGGGGTCAATGGTGCAGAAGGGATAGTTGGCGCTCTCCGCGCCGGCGTTGGTAATGGCGTTGAACAGGGTGCTCTTGCCTACGTTGGGAAGACCTACGATACCCAGCTTCATAGTCGTTATTCTCCTTTATCTCCAGAGAGGGGCGGTAAAAAATCCCCTCCGATTTTGCCCGTGAACCACGGTCCGGCAGACCGTGCAGCTATTTATTGTACCATGGAAGCGGGAAATGCTCAATAGAAAAATGCGGGGGATATTCCCTGGCTTCGCCCTCAGCTCCACTCCTCCGCCAGGAGGAAATCGCGGATATTCCGGTGCTTGATCCCGTTCCGGCTCATATCGAACTCATCCAGGGAGACAACGTACTTCGGGAAGTTGTCGCGGATGCTGTCATACGCGCCAAACTCGCGGTTGACCGTTTCTTCCGATGCCAGCAGGTAAGTGACCTGAACGTACAGCTTTTCGCCGCGCTTGTCGCATACAAAATCAATTTCCTTATCGCCCGTTCTGCCAACGGTCACTTGATAGCCCCGGCGCAGCAATTCCAGATAGACGATGTTTTCCAAAATGAGGTTGATGTCCCGCATATTGCCGCCAAAGACCGCCTCGCGGATGCCATGATCGGCAATATAATACTTCTCATTGGAGGCAAGGAGCTGCTTGCCCTGCAAATCCTCCCGCTTC
>URTG01000026.1 GCA_900550705.1 uncultured Eubacteriales bacterium
TCCCTTATAATGTACTTACCAATCAAATCCGTTCCCAGCCGCGGACGCAGCCCCGGCTGACCCCATTTGAGGAGGTTTTACTATGGCAGAAGTGGTCGTCTCCCAGACTCCGGAGACAGCAGAGAAGAAGACGCCCGCCCCCGGCGGCGCGAAGAAAAAGGGTCCCCAGAAGAAAAAGCTGGTCAAGCGCACCATCGCCATCGCGGCGGCGGCCATTATTTTGGGGGGCGGCGGCTTTGCCCTGTGGAGGTTCCTCCACTCCGGCGGCGCCGACCAGGGGGAAATTTACGCCCAGCCCGCCTCCTTAGGCAGTATTCAGAGCACCGTGTCCGGCAGCGGCACGGCCAAGGCCAAGGAGTCCGCCGCCATCACCCTGACCCAGAGCGGCACGGTGCAGGAGGTCTACATCACCGGCGGTCAGACTGTCGCCGCCGGGGACCCGCTGTACTCCATTTACAGCCAGGCCGCCGAGGACGAGGTGACCAACGCCCGGAAGAAGCTCCAGGACCTGCAAAAGGACATGGCCGACTTGCAGGAGGACGCCGCCAACCTGACGGTGAAGGCCCCCTTCGCCGGTAAGCTCACCGGCGTGAAGGACTTCGACATCGACCAGGACATCTCCAAAGGCACCGAGGTGTGCACCCTGGTGAACGACCGAAAGCTGAAGCTGTCCCTCTATTTCAGCTACGCCTATGAGAAGGACATCTCCGTGGGCCAGAGTGTCTCCGTCTCCATCCCCGCGGTGATGGGCAGCTTCACCGGCCAGGTGGAGAAGGTCAACAAGGTCAGCTACATCTCCCCCGAGGGGGCCGTCCACTTTGAGGCGGTCATCGTCTTCGACAACCCCGGCACCCTGACGGCGGACATGGACGCCTCCGCCGTGCTGAAAGCCGGCTCCGGCGTGGACATCTACCCCTATCAGAACGGCAAGACCGAGTATTACGAGACCCGCACCATCACCGCCAAGGCGGACGGCCCCGTCCTCCGCAAGGGCAATCTGCTGAACTACGCCAACGTCTCCGCCGGAGAGGGCCTGCTGTTCCTCGGCTCCTCCACCATCGACACCGACATCCGCAACAAGCAGTCTGAGCTGGACGATGCCCAGAAGAAGCTGGACGAGGCCGTGGAGGCCCTGAACAACTTCCACGCCACCGCCCCCATCGACGGCACCGTCACCTCCTGCACCCTGGTGGAGGGGGCGGACGTGAAGAGCGGCGACACCGTGGTCATCATCTCCAACAACACCACCATGCTGGTCACCATCACCGTGGACGACCGGAACATCTCCTTCATCCAGCCCAATGACGAGGTGAATCTGGACTGGAATGGCACCACCTATACGGGCACCGTTACCTCCATCGACATGGGCAAGGCGGAGAGCGGCAGCGGCATGACCAACTACCCCGTCACCCTGACGGTGGACAACAGCGACGGCAGCCTGATGGACGGCGCATGGCTGCAATACTCCTTCGTCACCAGCCAGTCGGACGACTGTATCCTGGTGCCCACCAGCGCGGTGAAATACGTCAGCGATACCGAGGGCAACCGCCAGTCCGTGGTCTTTGTCCAGCGGGACCAGGCCCCTGACGACATCCCTGAGCTGGACCTGCCCGACCCCGCCCCCGGCGAGAAGCGGGAGTACCCCAGCCAGGACGACGGCTACTACCCCGTTCTGGTGGAGACCGGCATTTCCGACGCCCAGAACGTGGAGATCACCTCCGGCCTGGAGGAGGGCGACATGGTCTTTGTCAACTACACCGTCACCGACCAGGGCAGCAGCTGGTAAGCCCCCGGGAAAAGGAGTGTACGATGCTCATTGAGATCAAGGATCTGTATAAGATCTACAACGAGGGCAAGGAGAGCGAGGTCCGCGCCCTGGACGGCGTGTCCCTCCGGATCGACCGGGGGGAGTTCGTGGCCATCGTGGGGCAGTCCGGCTCCGGCAAGTCCACCCTGATGAACGTGCTGGGCTGCCTGGACATCCCCACCTATGGGGAGTATTTCCTCAACGGCACCGACGTCACCGCCCTGTCGGACAAGGAGCTGGCCCACATCCGGAACCGGGAGATCGGCTTCATCTTCCAGGGCTACAACCTGATCCAGGAGCTGGACGCCCTGGAAAATGTGACCCTGCCCCTCATCTATCAGGGGGTGTCTGTGTGGGACCGGGAGGACATCGCCATGGAGGCCCTGGCCAAGGTGGGCATGGACGATCGGGCCCACCACCGGCCCAGCGAGATGTCCGGCGGCCAGCAGCAGCGGGTGGCCATCGCCCGGGCCATCGCCACCCACCCCCCCATTATCATGGCCGACGAGCCCACCGGCGCACTGGACTCCAAAACCGGCCGCCATGTGCTGGAGATCCTCCGGGACCTCTATCGCGGCGGCACCACCGTGATCCTCATCACCCATGACGACGGCATCGCCGCCACCGCCCGGCGGGTGGTGCGCCTGTCCGACGGAAAGATCGTCGCCGATCACCCCCAGGAGGTGGATTGGGAATGAACCTGTGGCAGGCCTTTACCATGGCTCTGAAATCCATCGCCATGAAAAAGACCCGGTCCTTTCTGACCATGCTGGGCATCATCATCGGCGTGGCCAGCGTGGTCATCATGGTCTCGGTGGTCCAGGGCCAGAACAAGAAAAACATGGAATATTACGAGAAGATGGGCAACAACAAGATCAACGTCTCCGCCTATTCCTATTACGATACCAACAACGAGACCTCGCAGAAGCTCTATGACTACTGCCTGTCCCTCAGCGATCTGGTGGACGGCATCACCCCGGACGTGGAGCTGAACGATAAGGCCACCGTGCAGTATGGGGCCAAGACCCTGGTGGTCAACGACTGGAGCGGCGGCAGCTACGACTGGGAGAAGGCCATGCACATCAAGCTGGGCTCGGACCAGTACGGGGTGTGCAACAACTACACCCTGGCCGGGGGCCGGGAGCTGTCCTTCCTGGACATTCAGAAGACCAACTCCGTGTGCGTTCTGGGTGCCGGGGCCAAAACCGCCCTGTTTGACTACACCGACCCGGTGGGCGAGACCATCACCATCAACGGACAGCCCTTCCTGGTGGTGGGCTACTATCAGCCCATGTCGCTGGACGGCTGGCCGGAGATGGACAACATCATCGTCCTGCCCTACACCTTCAATCGGAGCATGAATCGGAACAACTCCATCAGTAGCTATGTGGTCAAGGCCAAGAGCGCCTCCGCCACCACCGAGGCCATGACCCTGCTGGATGCCTATCTGGCCGGTCTGTTCCCCAAGGATGAGAGCGGATACAGCGGCAAAGGCGACTACTATGTGCAGAGCGACAACAGCTCCGCCCAGGACCTGCAAAGCCAGAATCTCATGCAGTCCCTGGTGCTGGGGGCCATCGCCGGCATCTCCCTGCTGGTGGGCGGCATCGGCATTATGAATATCATGCTGGTCACCGTGACCGAGCGCACCCGGGAGATCGGCATCCGCAAGGCCATCGGCGCGGAGCGCAAGAGCATCATCACCCAGTTTTTGATCGAGTCGGCGGTGATCTGCTCCATCGGCGGTCTCATCGGCATCGCCATCGGCTATGTGGGCACCCTCATCGCCGGCAAGCTGCTGCTGGGCGAGACAGCCATGATGCCCAGTCCGGCCATCGCCCTGGGGGCGTTCCTGTTTTCCGTGGTGCTGGGCATTCTGTTCGGAATGTACCCGGCCATCAAGGCCTCCGGCCTTCAGCCCGTCGAGGCCCTTCGGGCGGAGTAAGCCATTCAAACACCTGCCCCCAAGTGGGAGAGGAGAGATATTTATGAAAAAATCGCGCGCACTGTCCGCCGCCCTGGCCGCGGCGCTGACGCTGGGGCTGGCGCTGCCCGCCGGGGCGGCCTCCACGTCCTCCTTCCGGGACATTTCCGACCGGAAAACCGCCGTCAATGCCGACGTGCTCCGCCTGATGGGCGTGGTGGACGGCACCGGCGGGGACCGCTTCAACCCCAACGGCACCCTGACCCGGGCGGAGTTCTGCACCATGGTGGTGAAGTTCATGCAGAAGGGGGACAATGTGGCCCTCAACGCCACCCGCACCATTTTCAGCGACGTCACCGCCCGCCACTGGGGGCTGGGGTACATCAACCTGGCCGCCTCCCTGACGGTGAAGGACGGGGAGAAGGAGGTCCCCCTGATTTCCGGCGTGGGCAACGGGCGCTTTGAGCCCGACTCCAAGGTCACCCTGGCCCAGGCGGCCACCATCCTCATCCGGGTGCTGGGCTACTCCAGCAAGCAGGCCGGTGCGGTGTGGCCCCAGAGCTACATGAATCTGGCCGGGTCCATCGACCTGACCCAGGGCCTGCCCGGGGACGGCTCCGCCCCCCTCACCCGGGCCCAGGCCGCCCAGCTCTTTGTCAACGCCCTGCGCTGCAAGACGGGGGACGGCAATACCTATTATAAAACCCTGGGGGGCACGGTGTCGGAAAACACCATCATCCTGGCGGTGAATGTAGAGACGGACGACGGCTCCACCAAGGGGGCCATCCGCACCTCCCAGAATAAGGACACCGAGGCCTATCTCCCCGCCGAGGGCAGCGGCAGCCCCTACGCCCTTCAGGGCAAGCGGGGCGCCCTGGTGGTGAACGACAAGGAGAAGATCATCACCTTCGTCCCTGACGACACCACAACCACCGTCATCACCCTGGCGGACGACGCCCAGCCCGGCTCTCTCAAGGCCACCGGCGGCAGCCAGTACACCATGTCCAAGGACACCCTGCTCTACACCGCCGATGCCACCCAGGGCAAGAGCTATTCCGACGGCTACTCCGTCCTGAAATCGGGCACCCAGGTGACCATGTATGCCGAGCGGGGCAAGATTGTGGCGGTGTACGCCATCGGCTCCGCCGCCAGCATCGACTCCGACGCGGTGGTGGTCATGGGCAGCCCCAGCCTGTCCCTGTTCCAGGGTCTCACCGGCGGCACAGACGGCTACACCGTGCAGAAAAACCGCCAGCGCATCTCCGTGTCCGACATCCAGCCCTATGACGTGGTGACCTACGACAGCCTGAACAACGTCCTGCTGGTCTCCGACCTGCGGCTGAGCTGCATTTACGAGGACGCCGCCCCCAACGCCAAGGCCCCCAGCACCATCAAGGTCCTGGGCCACGAGTTCCCCGTGCTGGACAGCGCCTGGGAGACCACCAAGGACTTTAAGATCGGCGACGCCGTTACCCTCCTCCTCACCACCGACGGCAAGGTGGCCGGTATGGCCAAGGCCAGCGCCGCCTCCTCCACCGCCGTCGGCATGGCCGATGCCAGCGGCGCCCGGGTCTTCCTGCCCAACGGCGGCACCCTGACCCTCAGCGGCACGGTGTCCGGCGGGGAGAAGATCGCCGACCAGCTGGCCGTCATCTCCTCCGGCACCCGGGGCAAGATCAGCGCCAGCCGCCTGGGCAGCCGCGTGGTCTCCGGCTCCTTCGACGTGTCCGCCATGAAGCTCAACGGCTACGCCGTCACCGCCGGTGTCCGCGTCTACGAGCAGGTCAGCGGCTCATCCGGCGCTATGGTCCCCGTCTCCCTGTCCGACCTGGCCCAGATGAACATCCAGGGCAGCAAAATCGTCACCTACCACACCAATACCTCCAATATGGTGGACTATGTGGTGCTGGACAACGTGACGGGGAATGCGTATCAGTATGGTATTCTGTTTAAGCGCACTTTGGAAACTGGCGAGAAGGTTTATCTGGTCGGTACCCCGTATGATCCGCTGCCTACTACCATTGACCCGGACGGAAATTCCTACACAGTCCGCTGGCGCTCGGAAAAGAACAGCGACGGCAGCTACGTCTTCCAACGCAACAGCAATGGAGAATGGGAAACGAAACCCGAAACGCTGTCCACCGTCTGGACGCTGGTAAACCGCACCCGCCAGACCTTTGCTGGAAAGTACGGGTTCAATCTCTCCGGCAGCACCTTCGCCGGTGTGGCCGTCAAAAAATCGGGTAATGACGCGGGCGAGATTCTCGGCATCGTCGCTCTGAAAAACCTTGGCACCGTCAAATCCGGCGACTTCTTCGAAAAGGACAGCCACTGGTACGTCAAGCTCAACGGCGCGACCTACCAGGTGTCTGACAGCGTGGAGTGCTACCACCGCTCCGCCGAGGACCGGGAGAGCACCGACAACTGGTTCAGCCAGTCCTCCGGCGCTGACCGGCTGAAGGCTATCCTGTCCTACGGCTCCGGCCTGACGCTCTATGTGGACGACATGAGCAATCAGGTGCGGATCATCGAGGCAAAATAAACGATTTGGCCCCCTGCCGCAGGTGTGCGGCAGGGGGCCTTCGTTTGTAGAAGTTTGCGGTTTAAGAAAGTCACCCTCATCCGTCACGGCTTCGCCGTGCCACCTTCCCCCTGGAATGGGGAAGGCTAACCCCTCAGTCAGCTACGCTGACAGCTCCCCTTTCAGGGGAGCCAAAGGGCACGTTCCCCATAGCCTTCCCCTGGGGGAAGGTGGACCGCGCAGCGGGCCGGATGAGACGCTTTAGGGCCTAGAGAAGAAGCGCCAAAAGTAGGCAGTATCAATGGCTCCCTTGTGTAAAGGGAGCTGTCAGCCGATAGGCTGACTGAGGGATTGTCTTCCAAAGGGCTAGGCAAAACTACGACAATCCCTCCGTCTCGGCTACCGCCGTGCCACCTTCCCCCTGGAATGGGGAAGGCCAGGGGGACCGCCTCCACCTGGAAACGGTCCCCCTCATTCAACCCTCCAGCTCCTCCACCGCCACATTCCAATTCTCCGTCCCATCGTTGACGCAGACCGTATAGGTTCCCGCGTCTACTCCCGGGGCAAAGACCAGGCGGTCGCTCTCATTCACATAGACGGAGAGGCTGAGCACGCCATTAGAAAAATCTTCTTTCATGGTGTCCAGCAGACTGTCCCGCGCCTCCGGGTCAAGGTTGGCCCAGAAGGTCAGCAGACTGTCCCGGTCCCGGGGCAGGTCGGCGGAGGGGAAGGTCTGTTCTAACGTGGTCTGGGCGAAGTCACCGTCGAACAGCACGCCGCTGTCCGCCGGGTGCTGGGCGCAGCCGGTCAGGCCGCACAGGGCAAGGACTAACAACAGGCAGGGGATTCGCTTCATGGCACGTCCTCCTTGGAAGCTCTATTTGATTTGGCGGCTTGCTTCTATGGGCATTGTAGCATAGTCCCAACCCCGCGTCAATCGCGTCGATCTGCGGTAAAATCCGGAATTTTGCTTGTCTCGGAACATTTGTTCTGCTATAATGGGGGACGAAACCATTTCACACCACACGATGGGAGGGGTGCGCGATGCCGAAATTTGAGGTGGTCTCGGAGTATCAGCCGGCGGGCGACCAGCCGGAGGCCATCGAGGCACTGTCCCGGGGAATCGAGCTGGGGCTGGACGAGCAGACCCTGCTGGGCGTTACCGGGTCGGGCAAGACCTTTACCATGGCCAAGATCATTGAAAAGGTCCAGCGCCCCACCCTGGTGCTGGCCCACAACAAGACCCTGGCCGCCCAGCTGTGCGCCGAGTTCCGGGAGTTTTTCCCCAACAACGCGGTGGAGTATTTCGTCAGCTACTACGACTACTACCAGCCGGAGGCCTATATCCCCCACACGGATACCTTTATTGAAAAGGACTCCGCCATCAACGAGGAGATCGACCGCCTGCGGCTGTCCGCCACCGCCTCCCTGCTGGAGCGGCGGGACGTGATCGTGGTCTCCTCCGTGTCCTGCATCTACGGCCTGGGCGAGCCGGAGGACTTCGCGGCCATGATGGTCTCCCTGCGGGTGGGGGCCACCCTGGAGCGGGACGAGCTGCTGAAAAAGCTGGTGGCCATCCGGTATGAGCGCAACGACATCGCCTTCGACCGCAACATTTTCCGCGTCCGGGGGGACACGGTGGAGATCTGGCCCGCCTACTGGAAGGACACCGCCATCCGGGTGGAGTTCTTCGGGGACGAGATCGACCGCATTTCCGAGATCAACGTGGTCACCGGCACCCCCATCCGCCGCCTGACCAACATCCCCATCTGGCCCGCCACCCACTATGTCACCCCAAAAGAGAAGATGGACGCCGCCATTCAGGAGATATACAAGGAGCTGGACGACCGGCTGGACTTCTTTAAGCGGGAAAACAAGCTGGTGGAGGCCCAGCGTCTTCAGCAGCGGACGCTGTATGACATTGAGATGATGCAGGAGCTGGGCTACTGCTCCGGCATCGAAAACTACTCCCGGGTCATCGAGGACCGCCCGGTGGGCTCCCCGCCCCACACCCTGCTGGACTACTTCCCCAAGGACTTTGTGCTGTTCATCGACGAGAGCCACGTCACCCTCCCCCAGGTCCGGGCCATGTATAACGGCGACCGGGCCCGGAAGACCACCCTGGTGGACTACGGCTTCCGTCTCCCCTGCGCCTATGATAACCGTCCGTTGAAATTTGAGGAATTTGAACAGAGAGTAAACCAGGTGGTCTACGTCTCCGCCACCCCCGGGGACTACGAGCGCAGCCGCTCCGGCCAGATCGTGGAGCAGGTCATCCGCCCCACCGGCCTGCTGGACCCGAAAATCCAGGTCCGCCCGGTGGAGGGCCAGATCGACGACCTCATCGGCGAGATCAACGCCCGCACCGATAAGGGGGAGCGGGTGCTGGTCACCACCCTGACCAAGCGCATGGCCGAGGACCTGACCGCCTATCTCCAGGGCGCGGGGATCAAGGTCCGCTATATGCACCACGACATCGACGCCATGGAGCGCATGGAGATCATCCGGGACCTGCGCCTGGGCACCTTCCACGTTCTGGTGGGCATCAACCTGCTGCGGGAGGGCCTGGACCTGCCCGAGGTCTCTCTGGTGGCCATTCTGGACGCGGACAAGGAGGGCTTCCTCCGCAGCGAGACCTCCCTCATCCAGACCATCGGCCGCGCCGCCCGCAACGCCGACGGCATGGTCATTATGTACGCCGACGCCGTCACCCCCTCCATGCAGCGGGCCATTGACGAGACCGAGCGCCGCCGGGAGAAGCAGGACGCCTTCAACAAGGCCCACGGCATCACCCCCAAAACGGTCATCAAATCCGTCCGGAACCTGCTGGAGATCTCCGCCGAGTCCGACCCCACCCCCCACCGCCAGGGCCAGGCCCCCGCCCTCACCAAGCAGCAAAGGGCCGAAAAAATCGCCAAGCTGGAAAAGGAGATGAAGGAGGCCGCCAAAATGCTGGAATTCGAGCTTGCCGCCGCCCTGCGCGACCAGATCATCGAATTGCGGGGGAAGTGAGGATGTATGGAGTACCCCGTGCGAAAGACAACCCGCCTGACCACCATTCCCTATGACCAGCCGGGTTCGTATTTCATCACCGTATGCACCGCCAATCGGGAAAAATTGTTTTGGTCCCCCGCCCAGCCCCCGGCAGAATCCGTAGTAGTCCATTAATGCTAAAACTTAATTTTAGTCTCATGTGGTATAATAGAATCACCCTATCTAGAGGATGTGGCAGCCGCATGAATAAGGAAATCAGATTAAGCGAAGAAGAACAGCTCTATCTTAAAGACTTCGTAAAAAACGGTACGCATAAGGCGAAAGAGATCATACGGGCCCGTGTTTTGCTCATGTTGGATCGGACCGGGAAAACAGACCATGTTCGGTATAATCGTACTGCTGAATATGCAGGTATCTCTGTCCAGGCCGTGTACAATATGCGGGATGATTATCTGGAAAAGCAGGATATTACCGCGTATTTGACACGAAAAAAACGAGTGACCCCGCCGGTACCGGCAAAGGTGACTGGAGAAGTCGAGGCAAAGATTATTGCGCTTGCTTGCAGCAAAGCACCGGAAGGGCACGCCAGATGGACGCTTCGTTTATTGGCGAGTAAAGCTGTGGAGCTTAACATCATTGACAGTATTTCTTATGTCAGAGTTCAGCAGATCTTAAAAAAACGAAATATAAGCCTCACTTGAAAACGATGTGGTGTATTCCTCCGAAACAAAATGCAGAGTTCGTTGCCCACATGGAGGACATTTTGGAGGTCTATTCTCGGCCTGTTGAGAAAAAACGTCCTGTTATTTGTATGGATGAGAAGCCTTTTCAGCTTTTAGACGAATATTTAGAGCCGATTCCTATGAGTAAACACAATCACAGCGAAAAATATGACTGCGAATATATTCGGAAAGGTTCTTGCTCCATCTTCATGTTTACAGAGCCTTTAGGCGGTTGGCGTGAAGCTCACGCTCTGCCTCGCAGAACAGCAATCGACTGGGCACATCAAGTGAAATGGCTGGTAGATGAAGCCTATCCAGACGCGGAGAAAATCGTTTTAGTAATGGATAATCTTAATACTCACACCACTGCGTCCCTGTACAAGGCATTTCCGCCAGATGAGGCATTCCGTATTTCCCAAAAGCTTGAAATTCACTATACCCCTAAACACGGTTCGTGGTTGGATATCGCAGAGATTGAGCTTTCTGCTCTTACCGTTCAATGCTTGCTCAATGTTAGAATTCCAACATTAGAAGACCTGAAACGTATCCTTGACGCTTGGTCCTTAAATAGAAATACTGACCAGAAGGGCGTTTCCTGGCACTTCACTTCGGAGACGGCCAGGGTCAAACTCGCTCATTTGTATCCGGAAATAAAGTTTTAGTGTTAATCTACTACTACAAATTCTCACGTTGGCCCGGTGGGGAATGGAAACAGAAACCGTCAGCGGAGTACCAACGGACAGATCGGAGGAATATCCATGCCCTTTACCGAGGTAGATCGGGCCCAGGTACTGGCTGAGGCCCTGCCCTATATTCAAAAGTTTTCCGGAAAGACCATCGTGGTGAAATACGGCGGCAACGCCATGGTGTCAGAGGAGCTGCGCCGCGCCGTGATCTCTGACATCGTGCTGCTGCGGCTGGTGGGCATCCATGTGGTGGTGGTCCACGGCGGCGGCCCCGAGATCAGCGAGATGCTGAACAAGGTGGGCAAGGAGTCTAAATTCGTGGACGGTCTGCGCTACACCGACGACGAGACCATGGACATTGTTCAGCAGGTCCTCTGCGGCCGGGTGAACAAGAACCTGGTGGCCACCCTGAACCGCATGGGCGGCCGGGCCCTGGGCCTGTGCGGCATGGACGCCGGAATGCTCAAGGCCAAGAAGCTGGGCGACCAATACGGCATGGTGGGCGACATCACCCGGGTGGACCCCAGCCCCGTGCAGGATGCCCTGGACAATGGCTACATCCCCGTGGTGTCCACCGTGGCCCAGGGGGAGGACGCCGATGTGTCCTATAACATCAACGCCGACACCGCCGCCGCCAAGCTGGCCGTGGCCCTGAAGGCGGAGAAGCTCATCCTCCTCACCGACGTGCGGGGCCTGCTGCGGGACCCCAAGGACGAGTCCACGCTGATTCCTGAGTTACAGCTGTCCTCCGTCCCCGCCCTCGTCCGGGAGGGCGTCATCTCCGGCGGCATGATCCCCAAGATCGACTGCTGCGTGGAGGCGGTGCGCTCCGGCGTGAAGTCCGCCATCATCCTGGACGGCCGGGTGGCGCACTCCCTGCTCATCGAGCTGCTGTCCGATGCCGGTATCGGCACCATGCTCACCGTCTGAGCGCGATTTTTCCTCGGATTCCCCGCAGAACACGAAAATCAGAAGATAACCCAAAAGGAGGGGTCCCCCGTGACCTTTGAGGAAATCAAGTCCCTGGACGAGCAATATGTCATGCACAGCTACAACCGCTTCCAGACTGCCATCGACCACGGCAAGGGTGCCACGGTCTGGGACACCCAGGGCAAGGAATACATCGACTTCACCGCCGGCATCGGGGTGTGCTCCCTGGGCTACGGCGACGAGGGCTGGGTGAAGGCCGTGACGGAGCAGGCCGCCAAGCTGGCCCATATCTCCAACCTGTACTACGCCGAGCCCTACGCCCGGGTGGCCCAGAAGCTGTGCACCCGGACCGGGATGTCCAACGTGATGTTTGCCAACTCCGGCGCAGAGGGCAACGAGGCCATGATCAAGCTGGCCCGGAAGTATTCCTATGACAAATACGGCAAGGGCCGGGGCACGGTCATCACCCTGCACAACTCCTTCCACGGCCGGACCATCACCACCCTGGCCGCCACGGGGCAGGACCGGTTCCACGACTACTTCTTCCCCTTTACCGAGGGCTTCCGCTACGCCGACGCCAACGATCTGGACAGCGTGGAGGCCGTGGCGGGGCACGATGTGTGCGCCGTGATGTTTGAGCTGGTCCAGGGCGAGGGCGGCGTGCTGCCCCTGGACCGGGAGTTTGTCCACGCGGTGGCCGACCTGTGCGCCAAGCGGGACTGGCTGCTGCTCATCGACGAGGTGCAGAGCGGCGTGGGCCGCACCGGCTCCCTGTTTGCCTGGCAGCAGTATGGCATTGAGCCGGACGCGGTGTCCTTTGCCAAGGGCATTGCCGGGGGCCTGCCCTTCGGCGGCGTGATGGCCAACGAGAAGTGTCGCAATGTGTTCACCGCCGGCACCCACGGCACCACCTTCGGGGGCAACCCGGTGGCCGCCGCTGCGGCCTGCTATGTGCTGGACCGGATCGACGACGCCTTCCTGGCCCAGGTGAAGGAGAAGGGCGACTATCTCCGCCGTCAGATCGAGGCCATGGACCTGCCCTGTCTGGGCAGGACCCGGGGCCTGGGCATGATGATCGGCATCGACGTGAAGGGGGAGCGGACCAACAGCCAGCTGGCCGCCGCCCTGCTGGAGCGCGGCCTGCTGGTGCTCACCGCCGGCTCCGGCCTGCGGCTGCTGCCGCCCCTGGTCATCTCTCAGGAGGAGATGGACAAGGGCCTGGCGATCCTCAAGGAGACGCTGGCGTAACAGCGAGAAACAATACGGAACAAGGGGGACCATTTCGATGCAGAAAGACCTGCTGAAAATGCTGGACCTGTCCAAGGAGGACATCATCCAGATTCTGAACACCGCCGACCAGCTGAAATACAGCCAGAAGCACGGCATTGCCCACGACTATCTGAAGGGCAAGACGCTGGCCATGATCTTTGAAAAAAACTCCACCCGAACCCGGGTCTCCTTTGAGACCGGAATGTTCCAGCTGGGCGGCCACGCCCTGTTCCTGTCCGGGAAGGAGAGCCAGATCGGCCGGGGCGAGCCGGTGGAGGACACCGCCCGGGTGCTGGGCCGGTACTGCGACGGCATTATGATCCGCACCTTCGCCCAGGACGAGGTGGAGGAGCTGGCCCGCTACGCCGGAATCCCCATCATCAACGGCCTGACCGACTTCTGCCACCCCTGCCAGGTGCTGGCCGATCTGATGACCGTCCGGGAGCACAAGGCCGTTCTGGAGGGCCTGAAGCTGTGCTACATCGGCGACGGCAACAATATGGCCAACTCCCTGATCGTGGGCGGCCTGAAGTGCGGCATGGAGGTGGCCGTGGCCTGTCCCGAGGGCTATGACCCCGACCCCCGGGTGCTGGAATTTGCCAAGAGCGACCCCACGTTCCGATTCTCCCTCCACCGCACCCCCAAGGAGGCCGCCGTGGACGCCGACGTGGTGTTCACCGACGTGTGGGCCTCTATGGGCCAGGAGGAGGAGCGGGCCATCCGGGCGAAGGCGTTTGCCGGCTACCAGATCAACCGGGAGCTGATGGACCTGACCCACCCGGGCTGCATGGTCCAGCACTGCCTGCCCGCCCACCGGGGCGAGGAGATCACCGCCGACGTCTTCGAGGCCCACGCCGATGAGATCTTCGACGAGGCGGAGAACCGCCTGCACGCCCAGAAGGCGGTTATGTACCTCTTATTGAAGGACCCCGAGGACTAAAGGGCTTTCGATTCCCGCCCCCGGCAGGGGGCGGGAAAACTTTTTGTTGACAAAGACGCAAAACCTGATATAATATTGTCGCACAACTGAATGACCTTATCAAGAGTGGTGGAGGGACCGGCCCTGTGAAGCCACGGCAACCTGCCAAAAGCAAGGTGCCAAATCCGGCGGTAGAATCGCAAGATGAGGGTGTCTGTTTTATCAAACGCTCCGCCTTGCGCGGAGCGTTTTTTCATCCTCCACAAGAGAAAGGAAACGATTATGGAAAAGAAACTGTTTACTTCCGAATCCGTCACCGAGGGGCATCCCGACAAGATCTGCGACCAGATCTCTGACGCGGTGCTGGATGCCATCCTGGAGCGGGACCCCCAGGCCCGGGTGGCCTGTGAGACCACGGTGACCACCGGTCTCATCCATGTCATGGGCGAGATCTCCACCAGCTGCTATGTAGACATCCCCAAGATTGCCCGGGGCGTGGTCCGGGACATCGGCTATGACCGGGCCAAGTTCGGCTTTGACTGCGACACCTGCGCTGTGATCACCTCCATCGACGAGCAGTCCCCCGACATCGCCATGGGCGTGGACAAGTGCCTGGAGGTGAAGGAGGGCGCGGCGGACGACGGCCTGGACAACGGCGCCGGCGACCAGGGCATGATGTTCGGCTATGCCTGCGACGAGACTCCGGAGCTTATGCCCCTGCCCCTGTCCCTGGCCCACCGCCTGGCCCAGCAGCTCACCCGCGTCCGGAAGGAGGGCCGGGTGGACTATCTCCGGCCCGACGGCAAGACCCAGGTGACGGTGGAGTACAACGAGGACAACAGCCCCAAGCGCATTGACGCGGTGGTGGTGTCCACCCAGCACGGCCCCGAGGCGAGCCTGGAGCAGATCCGCAAGGACATGATCGAGTGGGTCATCAAGCCCATCCTGCCCGCCGAGCTGCTGGATGAGGAGACCAAAATTTATGTCAACCCCACCGGCCGCTTTGTGGTGGGCGGTCCCCAGGGCGACTCCGGACTCACCGGCCGGAAGATCATCGTGGACACCTACGGCGGCAGCGCCCCCCACGGCGGCGGCGCCTTCTCCGGCAAGGACCCCACCAAGGTGGACCGCTCCGCCGCCTACGCCGCCCGCTGGGTGGCCAAGAACGTGGTGGCCGCCGGTCTGGCCAAGCGCTGCCAGGTCCAGCTGGCCTACGCCATCGGCGTGGCCCGGCCCGTGTCCATCCGCGTGGACACCTTCGGCACCGGCACCGTGTCCGACCTCCGGCTGGAGGACGCGGTGGAGAAGACCTTCGACCTCCGCCCCGGCGCCATCATCCGCGATCTGGACCTCCGCCGCCCCATCTATCGCCCCCTGGCCGCCTACGGCCACTTCGGGCGGGATGAGCTGAATCTGCCCTGGGAGAAGACCGACCGGGTGGAGGAATTGAAGAAAAACCTCTGAGAGAGTTAGGAGTTAGGAGGTAGGAGTTAGGAGTTACTTAGCCCTTTGGCCGGTGCACCTTGTACGGGAGACACCCTCATCCGCCCCAGTGTGAGCACTGGGGCACCTTCCCCCTG
>URTG01000027.1 GCA_900550705.1 uncultured Eubacteriales bacterium
GAGCGCAGGTTTGTGCTCCGGGCGTTTTTGCGAAAAAAGGGACAGCGCCACCGGGGGGCCGGTGGCGCTGTCCCTTTGGGGGATGAGAAATTTAGTAGTGGTGTAGATGGAGTTATTTGCCGGTTACATAGCGGGTCTCGGTGCGGGTGTCGCGGCCGGAGCTGTTTTCAGCGAATACCTTAATGACGACCTTGTAGCTGGTGCCGGACTTTTCATACAGAGTAATGCTGCTGCATCCGAGCTTACTAACGGAACTATTAGAGGTAACGGAGAAGGTCGCGGCAATGCTTCCGGCAGAAGGAGCGGCATTGGTGGAGTATGTTTTAATAAGCTCGCTGGCTCTTGCTTCGCCAGCAAAAGCAGGACAGGCCAACGTCAGGGAACAAACCAGGACCATCATCATGGAGATAAAACGCTTTGCTTTTATAGATTATCTACTCCTCGTAAATAGAGCGAATAAGCCCCTTTAGTTCGTCCAAAGACCCGGTGGTGGAGACAGAATATTCAATGTCATTGCTATCCATCCAGGCTGACGTATAATTTGTCACATTATGAAAAATATAGTG
Organism: uncultured Eubacteriales bacterium; assembly: GCA_900550705.1. GTDB lineage: Bacteria > Bacillota > Clostridia > Oscillospirales > Oscillospiraceae > Lawsonibacter. The sequence continues at coordinate 567 of URTG01000027.1, forward strand.
TACGATTCCGTTATACACGAACGTTTCTACTTCGGTATCATCCTTTTCATAAATCGTTGAGGATGTTCCATCGGTTTGGGTTAGGGAAAACGAGACAAAATGCTCGTCCTTTGAATACATGATGTCAAAGACTACCATGTCCGAATGAGGGAAGACATAAAGCAAAGTGTCACAAACTTCAAACCCTTCCGGGGCTTTCATATAGCAGAAGGGCAACCCACGTTCAGCAAATGCAGCCTGCGCCTCCTGATACTCCTCGGGGACTTCCCCGTAGACATAGGAAACGTCAGAGGGTGTTTGCTTCTCTGCGCTTTGTGCTGCTTCGCTGTCGTCTTCCGCCATAGCATCGTATTCGTTGGGGAGCATACCGAAGCTGAATGCGTCCTCGGTCCATCGAGCCATTGCCCCAAACACGTCAACTCCGGCTGCTTGGGCGACCACTGCGCTTCCGAACAGGCAGCCGACCAGCAGCGCGGCGGCAACGGCGACCCGCATGGCGGAGCGGAGCCGGACCCGGCGGCGCTTCGGTGCGCTGTCTGCGGAAATTTCGTTCGGCAGTGCGCGCACTCTGCGGGAAAATGTATCATAGGAGGTTTTGGCATCTGGCCCGGCGGGCATAGGGGCCTTTTGCTCCAGGGCGTTCAGATAGGCGTCAAGCACGGCGGGGTCATATACCCCGTCGGTCATAAAGAGCAGGGCTTGTTCCATGGACTGTTCCAGCTCAGAAGGAGACATCGCGTTCAGCCGCTCCGGAGATACATTCATACACGCAGGCTGATTCGGCTGCGGATGGTTGGAAGTACAGCGGTTCATAGGAGAATCCATAATTGCCCCCCTTTCTTCTCCACACACTTCTATATGTCGCAGGTGGAGCGTTTTGTTGCAGCAAAATAAAAAAATTTTTCAAACGGTTATTTCATCCAGTCACGACATCGCCGGATGGCGCGAAAGACCCGGCTGCGGCAGCCCGTCTCGGAGATACCCAGGCGGTCGGCGATCTGGGAGTAGTCCAGGTCTTGCTCAAAGCGCCAAATCAGAATCTCCCGGTCCTGCTGGGACAGCTGCCGGGGCAGAGCCTCCTCCAGCGGGGCGGCGGCGGATTCGTCGGCCAGGTTCAGCAGAGAATCCAAGGGGACCTCGGCGCGGGCGGCGGCCTTTCGCCGTTCGTTCAGCACCAAATTTTGCAGGGTCCGCATAAGCCAGCCCTCCGGGATCGGGTGGCGCAGCAATTCATCCTGGCGGAACAGCGCGAATAAAAATGTCTCCTGCACCAGGTCCTCCGCCGCATCCATGCTGCCGGTCATGCGATAAGCGACGCGCAGCATTTTGTCGTGCAGCTCTTCGTATAGTGCCTGAAAACGGCTGCTTGCTTGAGACAAGGGAAGCTCACCTCGATTCTATCTCTGTTCAAGGCTATATTTTGAAATTTGAATTCATGATACCACACTTGATTTCAGTAGTAAAGGGAAAAGTATCCCCGCCGGAGCATCCTCTTTTCCATGAATAAAGGGGAGAGAATGGGGAGAATCTTGGCGAAAAAAGAATTTCCAAAAAATTTTCTCTGCGGTGCAACAAAACGGCCCTGTGAAGACATATACACAGTAGAAGCGACAAGCAGGCACGGTAAGAAGGAAAATATTAAGTAGATAGCTATCGACAGACGAATCTTCACGCACCCTCATCCGTGTGCCCGTTGGCAGCCGCCGGTCGGCCTACAGCGGACGGCTTGCGCTGGACCGAACCAATCCGAAGTCAAATAGAAAAGACAGAAAGGATGTGCTTTCAAATGAAAAAGAAGTTCTGGACCTCGATTCTCTCTGCCGCCATGGCCTGTGCCCTGTGTGTGTCCGCCGCAGGGGCTGCCGCTGTGGAGCCTCTGGCCAGCAGCGGCGACAAGGAATCCGCCCACAAGACCGTTTCGGCGGGGAGCTATTCCTATGACTGCTATACCCTCCTGTACTACGGCAGCTCCAGCCGCGGCTCCGTCTGGGCGGTGGAGAAGAACAAGAAGGATGCACCGGCGGCTCTGCGGGTCTATCTGTATGAGAACGACGAGGTGTCTACCTCCGCCGGTTGGAGCACCAGCAATGACTACATTCACTATCTGAATACCAGGAGCCGCGCTGTCTCCGGCGACCTGCGGGTGGAGGGTGAGTACATGCTGTATCACCCCAACGGCTCCGACTACACCTCCGCCACCGCGCCCAAGGTGTATTACACCCTGAACCGCTCCGCCGACGACCGGGAGGCCGTGTCCAGCTACCCCGTCAACCGCAAGGGCGAGACCTACGGCTCCTATCTGGACCGCCACACCGCAGGTGAGGCCCCCGAGCTGATCGCCGCCGTGGGTGAGGACGATGTGCACGGCTATGTCCGTCAGGAGGACTTCGCCCCCGAGCTGGAGACCCTGGAGGAAATGCAGCGCTGGCAGGCCCAGGTGGACCAGGACAACCTGATCCCCCTGTATGACCAGGAAGGCAATGAGATCGGCACCTACGCCCTGGGCACCAGCCAGGAGCAGGCGGAGGTAGACCCCGCCGTGCTGGCCCAGCTGAACGCCCTGACCGACGGCAACGGCGCGGACCATCTGAACGTCCCTCTGGTCCCCGTGGTTCAGACCGACGCTTACCCCACCAACGCCCAGGGCCAGACCTACGGCTCCTACCTGGACCGGGAGAAATACGGCTACGCCCCCGACCTCATTAAGGCCAAAGGCGACAACGGCGTGTCCGGCTATCTTCCCCTCCAGCAGTTCCGCTCCGCCCGCAGCCGCGTCCTGAACCTTCTGGACCTGAACGGCAGCGTGGTGGATACCTTCACCATCGAAGACGGCGAGCACAGCAACTGATCCACGGGAGCCATCCCCGGGATCAAGCCATAGAACGCCCGGAGCGCAGCTCAGCTTGTGCTCCGGGTGTTTTTGCGTCAGCGGGAGAATTTTTGGGCGAACTGCCACAAAATCGAGCCGGATTCTTGTGCAACCGGTAGAACTTACCGCGTTCCGCCGAAAACAGTTGAAGGTGACAGGAAACTATGATATGGTGAACCTGTAAAATAGGTAAACCACGGAAAAGACGGTGTGTTCCACCGGGAGGCAAATATGAAAGTGTTTTTGTTCGTGTGTGTCTGCGGTATGTATACGGCAGTGAGTTGGATCGCCGCCGGGACCTTGACGGGGATCGACCCCACCACCGCCATGAAGTTCCTGCTGCACGGCAGCGGCGGCGGCCAGGCGTGGTGCAGCGTGGTCGCGTTTCTCGTCATGCTGGTCGTGATCTGGGTGATTTATTGGAAGATCTACAACAAGAAAACCGGGAAATAAAGAAAGGAAGAAATAGCATGAACCGCAAGCTGATCTCTCTGGCCCTGGCCGGGGCCATGGCGAGTGCCCTTTGTATCTCCGCCGGGGCGGCGGAGCCCCATATCGTCTCGTATGACAAGACCACCGGCATTACCATTTACAAGGATTCCGGCGGCAGCCTGGTATTTTCCGGTCTGCCCGACGTGGGGGAGGCGGAGTCCGCCCACAAGACCGCCGCAGCGGGGCGCTATTCCTATGACTGCTGCGCCGTGCTGAACTACGGCAGTCTGAACCGCGGCTCCGTCTGGGCGGTGGAGAAGAATGGCCAGGCCGCCCCGGCGGCCCTGCGGGTGACCCTCTATGAGGGGGACGCCGTGCTCAGCGCTGCGGGCTGGAGCGTGACCGGCGGCGGGGTCCACTATCTGACCACCGGCAGCCGCCCGGCGGCGGGGGATGTGCGGGTGGAGGGGGAGTACCGCCTCTATCACCCGGACAGCACGGACTACACCTACGGCACGGCCCCCACGGCCTTCTACTCCCAGAAGGGCAGCGCCGATGCGCGGGGCGTGGTCACCGCCTACGCCGTCAACGACCGGGGGGAGACCTACGGCTCCTATCTGGACCGGAACGCCGTGGGCTATGCCCCCGACCTGGTAAAGGCCAAGGGGCTGCACGACCGGTACGGCTACCTCCGCCTGGAGGACTACGCCCCCGAGCTGGACAGCGTGGAGGAGCTGGTCCGCTGGCAGACCCAGGTGGACCAGGACAACCTCATCCCCCTGTATGACCTGGAGGGGAACGTGATCGACTTCTTCGCCCTGGGCACCAGCCAGGAGCAGGCGGAGATCGACCCCGCCGTGCTGGCCCGGCTGAACGAGCTGTCCGACGGCAACGGCAAATCCATGCTGAACAACGCCCTGCCCGCCGCCGCCCTCTCCCGCGACTACCCCACCAACGCCCAGGGCCAGACCTACGGCTCCTACCTGGACCGGGAGAAATACGGCTACGCCCCCGACCTCATCAAAGCCAAAGGCGACAACGGCGTGTCCGGCTATCTTCCCCTCCAGCAGTTCCGCTCCGCCCGCAGCCGCGTCCTGAATCTTCTGGACCTGAACGGCAGCGTGGTGGATACCTTCACCATCGAAGACGGCGAGCACAGCAGCTGATTTATGGGAACCATCCCCGCGATTATTGGTTTACAATCTGAAAGCGTAGGTGTTTGGTATGCATAAGAGCATTCTGGATATGTGCCTCTGTGCAGTAACGATTGTAGTCAGTTGGTTTTTGTCTGGAACAGTGACTGGGCAGGACCCGTCTACGAGCATGAAAGTGCTCATGTCCGGCGCAGGAGGAGCAAGAGAGATCATCTGTATCGTTTTGTTTGCGTGCTTGATTGCCCTGATTTGGGTGGGGATTCGAAAAATAAGAAAGATACATTAAAATTACGGGGACGGTTTTCTTATACCGTCCCCGTTTTCGCCCCCCCTTGACACCGCCCCGTCCCCCATAGTAGAATACAAACTATCTCAAATAAGACAGTTTACCGCGAGGGGGGAGCACCGTGTCGCTGACCGGGAAGGAGGGGGCGCGCTGGCGGCCTGTCCGCTGTTGGCGGGGCCGCCGCCCTATTTGCGCGGGAACCCAGAAAGGAAGTTATCTCCCATGAAAAAGAAGCTGTCTCTCCTGCTGGCCGCCGCCCTGCTGGTGTCCGCGCTCACCGGCTGCGGCGCCAAGAACGGCGACGTCTCCTCGTCCGGCGCCTCCCACGGCTCCGCCAGCCAGACCCAGGCGGCGGACAAGACCCCGGTGAACTTTATGGCCCTGTCCGGCCCCACCGGCGTGGGCGCGGCCTATCTGATGAAGTATTATGACAAGGGTGCCGCCCCCGCCGACTGCCCCCTGTATGTGAATGCCACCGTGGCCGCCGAGAATAAGGAGGCCATGGACGCCCTGGTGAACGGCTCCGCCGACATCGCCGCCGTGGCCACCAACGTGGCCGCCAGCCTGTACGCCAAGACCGACGGCGCGGTGGAGGTGCTGGCGGTGAACACCCTGGGTGTGCTCTACATCCTGGAGAAGGGCGATTCTGTCCAGACCATGGCCGACCTGGCGGGCAAGACCGTCTACGCCGTGGGCCAGGGTGCGAACCCCGAGTATGTACTCAACCACCTGCTCACCGAAAACGGCGTGGACCCCAGCCAGGTGGACCTCCAGTGGATGACCGCCCAGGAGGTCACCGCCCAGATGGCCTCCGCCCAGGGGGACGCCGTTTGTATGCTCCCCGTCCCCGCCGCCACCGCCCTGATGATGAAGGACCCGGAGGTGCGGCAGGCCCTGTCTCTGTCTGACGAGTGGGACAAGCTGGACCAGGGCGCTCTGGCCCAGGGCTGCCTGGTGGCCCGCACCCAGTTCGTGGAGGAGCACCCCGAGACCGTGGACGCCTTCCTGGACCTGTACGGCGACTCCGTCACCTTTATGAGCGACGAAAATAACCCGTCCGACGCCCCCGCCCTGGTGGCCGAGCTGGGCATCACCGCCAACGAGCAGATTGCCGCCAAGGCCATCCCCCAGTGCAACCTGACCCTCCTCACCGGAAACGAGATGAAGGAGACCCTTCAGGCCTATTACCAGGTGCTGTTCCAGGCCGACCCCGCCTCCATCGGCGGCGAGACGCCCTATGACGACTTCTACTATGGCGCGGAGTAAGCTCCTCCCAAAGTGCGCGGAATTGCTGCTGCCCCCGGCCTTTTGGCTGGGGGTCTGGCAGCTTTTCGCGTTTTTTGTGGACCGGCACGTCCAGGGCCGGGGGAATGAGCTGCTGCTGCCCTATCCTATCACGGTGGCCCGGGCCCTGGTCCGGCTGGCGGGGAGCGGGACCTTCTGGGTCACGGCGGCGGCCTCGCTGGGCCGGATTTTGCTGGGACTGGCGGCGGGGACCGGGCTGGGGGTCCTGCTGGCCTGGGCGGTGTATCGCTCCCCCTGGGCGGACCGGCTGCTGTCCCCGGCCCTCCGGGTAATCCGGGCCACGCCGGTGGCCTCCTTCATCCTGCTGGTGCTGCTGTGGACGGGAAAAAACGCCGTGCCCGCCATTATTTCCGGGCTGATGGTCCTGCCGGTGGTGTGGGCCAACCTGGTCCGGGGCCTGGGGGAGACCGACCCCAAGCTGCTGGAGCTGGCCCAGGCCTACCGCTTCTCCCGGTGGAAGACCGCCCACCTCATCTACCTGCCCTCCCTCCGGCCCTATTTTCTCTCTGCGGTGACCACCGCCCTGGGACTGGCCTGGAAGTCCGGCGTGGCGGCGGAGGTGCTGTGCATCCCCCGGGCGGCCATCGGCACCCGCATCTATGAGAGCAAGCTCTATCTGGAAATTCCCGACCTATTCGCCTGGACGGCGGTGGTGGTGGCCCTGTCCCTTCTGCTGGAGGGGGTCCTCCGCCGGGTCCTGGCCCGCTGGAAGGGGGGGACGGTGGAGTGATTCGGCTGGAACACATCTCCTTCTCCTATGGAGACCGCCCGGTGCTCCGGGAGCTGAACCTGGAGCTGCCGGACCACGGAGTTGTTGGTCTGGCGGGCCCCTCCGGCTGCGGAAAGACCACCCTGCTCCGCCTGCTGGCGGGGTTAGAGCGGCCCCAGGCGGGAAGCATCCTCGGACTGTCGCCGGAGGAGACGGCCATCCTGTTTCAGGAAAACCGGCTGCTGCCCTGGCGCAGGGCGGAGCAGCAGATTACCGACGTGCTGCCCCCCTCCCGCCGGGGGGAGGCGGCCCGCTGGCTGCGCCTGGTGGAGCTGGAGGGGGAGGAGCACACCCTCCCCGCCGCCCTGTCCGGGGGCATGGGCCGCCGGTTGGCCCTGGCCCGGTGCCTGGCGCTGGACGCCCGGTATCTTCTGCTGGACGAGCCCTTCGCCGGGGTGGACCTCGCCCGGGCCGTCCGTATTCTGGACCGGCTGCGGGCCTTGGACCGCCCCATTCTCATGGCCGGGCATGAAGAAGGTCTGCTGGCCCGGACGGACCGGGTCCTTCACCTCAGCCCGGAGGGGCCGGTGTGGACGGGGTGAGACCGCGTTCTGTGCTCACCCAACGGGCCAATGTCCGCGACGGTGGGACTGTTTTTGTGGGATATGACAAAAAGCGGGGGAGAAATCCGTCGAACTTCCACAAAAGCCGGGGAGATTCCCGTTGCAACTGTCCCCGGCGTGTGTTACAATAAACCACGTCACAAAAACAAATGACCATGCAACACGGACAATTCTGCCGTGTAGAATGGAGGAGAACATGAGCGGTCCGGCGAAGTACTTTATCGTAGAGGCATCGTCCATGCCAGAAATTTTTCGCAAGGTGGCCGAGGCCAAGCGGCTGCTGGAGACGGGGGAGGAGACCACCGTGAACGGCGCGGCCCGGGCGGTGGGCATCAGCCGCAGCGCCTATTACAAATACAAGGACGCGGTGCGGCCCTTCAACGATATGCTCCACGGGCGCATCGTCACCGCCCAGATTTTGATGAAGGACGAACCCGGAGTGCTCTCCGGGGCGCTGAATATTTTCTCCGGCACGGGAATCAATATTCTGACCATCAACCAGAACATCCCGGTGAACGGCTGCGCCGTGGTCACCATCACGGCGGAGACCTCCACCCTCCAGCGCTCCTTAGAGGAAGTGCTGGGCGAGGTCTCGGCGGGACCCGGGGTCATCAAGTGCGAGATTATCGCGGGGTAAGTCCCGCAGAAACAGCCTCCGGCAAGGAATGGCTATATGAGGTGAGGAACATGGTAAACGTTGCAATTTTAGGCTTTGGTACGGTGGGCTCCGGCGTGGCCGAGGTGCTGACCCGGAACGGCGGTCTCATTGACCAGCGGGTGAACGACCCGATCCGGCTGAAGTATATCCTGGATGTGCGGGAGTTCCCCGGCAGCCCCTATGAGCGCTGCTTTGTAAAGGATTTCTCCGTCATCGAGAACGACCCCCAGGTGGACATCGTGGTGGAGACCATCGGCGGCGCCACCATCGCCCTGGACTTTACCACCCGGGCGCTGAAGGCGGGCAAGAGCGTGGTGACCTCTAACAAGGAGCTGGTGGCCACCCACGGCTATGAGCTGCTCCAGCTGGCCCAAGAGCACGGGTGCAGCTATCTGTTCGAGGCCAGCGTGGGCGGCGGCATCCCCATCCTGCGGCCCCTGACCTCCTGCCTGGCGGCCAACGAGCTGACCCAGGTGACCGGGATTCTCAACGGCACCACCAACTATATCCTCACCCGCATGATTAAGGCCGGTCTCACCTTTGAGCAGGCCCTGAAGGAGGCCCAGGACAACGGCTACGCCGAGAAGGACCCCACCGCCGATGTGGACGGACACGACGCCTGCCGGAAGATCTGCATCCTGGCGGCCCTGGCCTTCGGCCAGCAGGTCTATCCCGACCAGGTGCCCACCGAGGGCATCCGCTCCGTCACCCTGGAGGACGTGGCCTATGCCGACTCCAAGGGCTACAAGATCAAGCTGCTGGGCCGGGCCATCCGCCAGCCCCAGGGCAAGGTCTGCGCCTTCGTCGCCCCCCATCTGGTGGCCAACGAGAACCCGCTGGCCGGGGTGGAGGACGTGTTCAACGCCATCGCCATCACCGGCAACGCCATTGGCGACGCCATGTTCTATGGCCGGGGCGCGGGCAAGCTGCCCACCGCCTCCGCCGTGGTGGCCGACGTCATTGACATCGCCAAGGACCTGAAGAAGGACCGCCGCAACGGCTGGGGTCCCGGGTCCCCCGACCTGGTGGTGTCGCCCGACATCCTCACCTCCTGCTGGTACGTCCGGGCCCAGGCCCCCGTGGACCAGGCCCGCCTGGCCTGCGGCGAGCTTCAGCTCCTGGCCCGCAGCGGCGCGCCCGCCGGCGAGGTGGCCTTCCTCACCGCACCCATGACCGAGCCCCAGGTGAAGGACCAGCTGAAGGACATGGACGTGCGCTCCCTGTTCCGGGTGCTGTAAGCCCGCCGGGGGAACGCATAGGATAGCAGGGGGCCCGCCTCCCTGGCAACGCAAATCGATTCGACCTTTTAGGGGGAAACATATATGGCACTCATCGTACAAAAATTCGGCGGCAGCTCCGTTGCCGACGCGGATAAGCTCCGCAATGTGGCCCGCATTATCACCGAGACCTATCAGAAGGGCAACAGCGTGGTGGCCGTCCTCTCCGCCCAGGGGGATACCACCGACGATCTGATCGAAAAGGCCAAGGAGATCAACCCCAACGCCTCCAAGCGGGAGATGGATATGCTCCTGTCCACCGGCGAACAGATCTCCATCTCTCTGTGCGCCATGTGCATCGAGGGCATGGGCTTCCAGGTCGTCTCTCTGGCCGGCTGGCAGGCCGGAATGCTCACCGACTCCTCCTACAGCGCCGCCCGGATCAAGCGCATCCGCACCGAGCGCATCCAGAAGGAGCTGGACAAGAAGAAGATCGTTCTGGTGGCCGGCTTCCAGGGCATCAACAAGTATGACGACATCACCACCCTGGGCCGGGGCGGGTCCGACACCTCTGCGGTGGCGCTGGCCGCCGCCCTCCACGCCGACCTGTGCCAGATCTACACCGACGTAGACGGCGTCTATACCTCTGACCCCCGCACCGTCAAGGGGGCGCGGAAGCTGGATGAGATCACCTTCGACGAGATGCTGGAGCTGGCCAGCCAGGGCGCCCAGGTGCTCCACAACCGCTCGGTGGAAATGGCAAAGCGTTATAACGTCAATCTGGAGGTCCTCTCCAGCTTCAGCGGAAAACCCGGTACGAAAGTCAAGGAGGTTGTCAAAACCATGGAAAAAACTCATGTCAGCGGCGTCGCCAAGGATAAGAACGTAGCCCGGATCGCTCTGGTGGGCCTGGCCGATCAGCCCGGCATCGCCTTTAAAATCTTCTCTCTGCTGGCCAAGAAGGGCATCAACGTGGACATCATTCTCCAGTCCATCGGCCGCGATGAGAGCAAGGACATCAGCTTCACCGTCGCCCGCAGCGACGCGGACGAGGCCGAGCGCATCCTCAACGAGGAGAAGGAGGCCATCAAGTTCAAGGCCCTGGAGGTCAACAAGCAGGTGGCCAAGATCTCCATCGTGGGCGCGGGTATGGCCAACAACGCCGGCGTGGCCTGCACCATGTTCGAGGCCCTGTACTCCGCGGGCATCAACATCAACATGATCTCCACCAGCGAGATCAAGATCTCCGTCCTGGTGGACGAGCGGGACGCCGACCGCGCCGTCCAGGCCGTGCACGACCGCTTCTTCAGCGAGTTCGGCAACGCCTGAGCGTAAGAACGACCTTGGAATTCCGCCCGAAGCGGCTCTGCCCGGAGCCGCTTCGGGTCGTTGTCTTTTCTGAAATTTCCCGATTTTTCCGTCGGTCAAAAATTTGGTCGGGACTTTTGGAGACTTTTCCCGTTTTTCCTGTTGCAAAAAATCCATGCTTCTGGTACAATAATAAAACGTCTGGAAATAGCTTACGCTGGAATTCCTGCCGCCTGTCTTGGGCGCGGCAGTAAGGAGATCGAATAACGAATGGATTTTAACGAGAAAGAAGAACGCCGCCGCCAGGAGGACATGGCGCTGAACCGTGGGCTGCTCTGGGTGGCCGGTGCCATTGTGCTGGAGCTGCTGCTGATGCTTGTCAAGCGGTATTATATCAACACCGGTCTGTCGAATTTCGAGGTACAGATGATGGTCACCCTGCACAGTGTGCTGAAGGGTGTCCGGGTGGCCGGCGGCGTGCTGGCCGTTCTGTGCGCCGTTTGGGCCGTGATGAAGGCCAACCAGGGCAAGCGGGTGACCCTGCCCGTGGTCCTGGGCTGCGCCTGCACCGCCCTGGCCATCTGCGCCCATGTGGCCGTGGCCTATCAGGAGGCCGGCGTGGGGATGCTGTTCCTGCTGGTGCCCGCTTGGGCCGGTCTGGCGCTGGTGTATTACCTCTACCAGAAGGAATTCTTCCTGGCCGCGCTGGGCGGCGGCGCGGCCGTGATGGGGCTGTGGTTCGTCCGCTTCGGCGGGGGCTTCCATCTGGAGACCATCCTGTGCTTTGTGACCATCCTGGCCTCCCTCGCCGCGGCCCTGTGGCTGAAGAAGAACAACGGCGTCCTCCGCCTGGGCAAGACCCAGTGCCGCGTGGTGGACGAGGGGGCCTCCTACACCCCCACCCTGGTCAGCGGAGCCATCAGTCTGGTGGTTCTGGCCGTCAGCCTGTTCCTGGGCTCCACCGCCGCCTACTATCTGCTGTTCGCCATGGTGGCCTGGCTGTTCGCCCTAATCGTGTACTACACCGTCAAGATGATGTAATTGCCCGCCGGGCAAAAAAATCGCCCCGCTGCCGCACATTTTTCCGTGCGGCGGCGGGGCATCTTGTTTTTTGCCGGAGCTTTCCATAGACGGCCCCCCTTCTAGTGTGCTATAATGGGGAAAAATCAGTCGAAAAGCGAGGAATGGCTATGAAACGGCGGGTTTTATTCACCGCGTCTACATATTCCCACATCGTCCACTTCCACCGGCCCTATCTGGCGGAATTTGCCCGCCTGGGCTGGGGGGTGGACGTGGCCTGCGGCGGCGCGCCCATGGACATTCCGGAGGCGGAGGAGGTCTTCTCCATCCCCTTCGAGAAGAAGCTCACCGCCCCCCAGAACGCCAGGGCCACGGCGGCCCTGCGGCGGCTCATCCGGGCGCGGGAGTACGCCCTGGTGAGCTGTCATACCTCTCTGGCCGCCTTCTTCACCCGGGCGGCGGTGCTGGGTCTGCCCCGCCGTCCCAAGGTGGCCTGCACCTGTCACGGCTATCTGTTTGACGACGCCACCCCCGCCCCCAAGCGGGCCCTGCTGGCCTCCGCCGAGCGGCTCACCGCCCCGGTGACCGACCTGCTGATGACCATGAACCGCTGGGATACGGAGTACGCCCGGCGGCACCGGCTGGGCAAGGAGGTGGTGGAGATTCCCGGCATGGGGGTGGACCTCCACCGTCACCGCCGGGCGGACCGGGGCGAGGGCCTGGCCCTCCGCCGGAGCCTGGGCTTTGCCGACCATCAGTTCCTGCTGGTCTACGCCGCCGAATTCTCCCAGCGCAAGAGCCAGCGGGACCTGCTGTGCGCCCTTCAGCAGCTGCCGCCCTCTATCGGCCTGCTGCTGCCCGGCAGCGGGGCCCTGTGGGAGGAGTGCCGCACCCTGGCCCGGGGGTTGGGCGTGGCGGACCGGGTGGCCTTCCCCGGTCAGGTGGGGGACATGGCCCCCTGGTACGCCGCCGCCGACGGCGCGGTGACCACCAGCCGCAGCGAGGGCCTGCCCTTCAACGTGATGGAGGCCATGGCCGCCGGCCTGCCCGTGGCCGCCTCCGCCGTGAAGGGCCACGTGGACCTAATCCGGGACGGAGAGACCGGTCTGCTGTTCCCCTATGGCGACCCCACTGCCTGCGCCGCCCGGCTCCTCCGCCTGGCCCAGGACCCCGACCTGGCCCACCGCTTGGGGACCCAGGCGGCGCTGGAGGTACAGAATTACAGCCTGGACCGCGTCCTGCCCCAGGTGATGGGGGTGTACTCCGGGCTGGTGGTTCTGGAGGAGGTAGGAGTTAGAAGGGATGAGGTAGGAGTTAGGAGGTAGGAGTTAGGAGTTAGGAGTTTTGGAAGACAAAAAACCACCCGCAAACCGGCGAGAACCGATTTGCGGGTGGTTTTCCGTTTCTTTACTGGGGCAGGGTCAGGTCGCCCTCGCCGATCCAGCCCATGCGGCGGAACAGCAGGCCGAACAGCCAGCACAGGACAGCGGGGAGGACAAAGCAGATCAGGATCATGCCCGCCCAGTCCATGGCGGTGATGGCGGCCTTGGCACCGGTGGCCACATCGTTGACCCAGCCGGCGTAGACGCCGATCTGGCCCACCAGACCGCAGGTGCCCATGCCGGAGGCCACGCCGCCGGAGGGGTCGTTCATCTGCAGGTGGAACAGGCAGGTGGCCATGGGGCCGGTGATGGCGGAGGTGAGGATGGCGGGCAGCCAGATCCGGGGATTTTTCACAATGTTGCCCATCTGGAGCATGGAGGTGCCGATGCCCTGACTGACCAGACCGCCCCAGCCGTTCTCCCGGAAGGACAGCACGGCAAAGCCCACCATGTTGGCGCAGCAGCCGGCCACGGCGGCCCCGCCGGCCAGACCGGTGAGGGACAGGGCGGCGCAGATGGCGGCGGAGGAGATGGGCAGCGTCAGCGCGATGCCGATGACCACCGAGACGATGATGCCCATCCAGAAGGGCTGAAGCTCCGTGGCCCAGCGGATCAGCGCGCCGACCTGAGAGGCGGCGTGTCCGATGGCCGGGGCCCACCAGGCGGCCAGGACCACGCCGGTGAAGATGGTCACCAGGGGGGTGACCAGAATGTCTACCTTGGTCTCCTTCGAGACCGCCTTGCCCAGCTCCGCAGCCAGGATGGCGATGAACAGCACCGCCAGCGGGCCGCCCGCTCCGCCCAGGGTGTTGGAGGCGAAGCCCACCGTGGCCAGGGAGAACAGCACCAGCGGCGGGGCTTGCAGGGCGTAGCCGATGGCCACCGCCATCGCCGGGCCGCTCATGGCCGAGGCCAGTCCGCCCACGGTGTAGCTGATGGTGTGGTCCCCGCTGCCCAGGGTGGCCACCACCTGCGTCAGGAAGGGGATGTGGAGCTGGGTGCCCACCGTGTTGATGATGGTGCCGATGAGCAGGGAGCAGAACAGACCCTGGGCCATCGCCCCCAGGGCGTCGATCCCGTACCGCTTGGCCGAGATCACGATGTTTTTCCGTTTGAGGAACGCTTTGATTTTCTCCATTTCTTACACTCACTTTACTGCAAAACAAAAATGTGTACTCAGGTGTCTTGACACCTGAGTACACATTTTACACGATGGAGCATATTTGTCAAGGGTCAGACGGTCAAAAAACTCGCTTCGACCAAAGGATTCGGAGGGAGGGATAGTTTGAAAGGGTCCCCTTTTTCTTAAATCAATAACATTTTCACTGCGTTAAAATCCTCACAATTTTAACGCAGCGAAAATGTTTTCAGCTTGGCAAAAAAGCGGCGAAGCCACTTTTTCGACAAGCTGACCCCCGCCCTGCGGCGGAGAAAGAAAGGTTGCTATGGACAAACACCAGGCATTGAAGCATTACTTCGGCCACTCCC
>URTG01000028.1 GCA_900550705.1 uncultured Eubacteriales bacterium
CACGCGGGGACGGAGGAGGTACACCATGAATTTGACGGAGACGCCGGTAAGCAGCGAGACGATTTTTCAGGGGAATATCATCCGGGTCACCCTGGACCAGGCCCGGCTGCCGGACGGGAAGCTGGCCAGCCGGGAGGTGGTCTATCATCCCGGCGGGGTGGCGGTGCTGCCCCTGGATGAGGACGGCCGGGTGACGCTGGTGCGGCAGTATCGCTATCCCTTTGGGCGGGTGCTGCTGGAGCTGCCGGCGGGCAAGCTGGACCACGGCGCGGCGGAGGACCATCTGCTGGGGGCCAAGCGGGAGCTCAGCGAGGAGACCGGCCTGGAGGCGGAGGAGTTCACCTATCTGGGCTGCATCCTGGCCTCCCCGGGCTACAGCGACGAGGTGCTGCATATGTATCTGGCCCGCAGGCTGACGAAAAAGGAGCAGCACCCCGACGACGACGAGTTCCTGGACGTGGTGACCATGCCCTTTGACCAGCTGGTGGGCCAGGTGATGAACGGCACCATTACCGACGCGAAAACCGTGGCCGCCACGCTGAAGGCCAAGGTCCTGCTGGGCCTGTAACACGAGAGGAGGAAGCGCAGGCATGGGAAAAACCATCCTGATCGTAGAGGATGAACAGAATATTGTGGACATCCTGTCCTTCAATTTAAGCCGGGAGGGGTACGACACCCTGGAGGCCTACGACGGCCCCACCGGCTTGCAGCTGGCGCTGGAAAACGACCCGGACCTCATTCTCCTGGACCTGATGCTGCCCGGGATAAACGGGTTCGACGTGTGCAGAAAAATCCGGGAGAGCGGCTCCTCCATCCCCATTCTCATGCTCACCGCCCGGGAGGAGGAGGCCGACAAGGTCCTGGGCCTGGAGCTGGGGGCCGACGACTATATCACCAAGCCCTTCTCCATGCGGGAGCTGCTGGCCCGGGTGAAGGCCAACATCCGCCGGGTGACTATGGCCGCCCCTGCGGCTGCCCCCGCCCCGGCGGCGGAGGGTCTTGTTCAGCGGGGCCGGGTGACCATCGACCGGGACCGGGCCACCATCTCCAAGGACGGCCGCGCCCTGGACCTGACCCAGCGGGAGTATGACCTCATCTGCTATCTGGCGGCGCAGCCGGGCAAGGTCTTCTCCCGGGAAGCGCTGATGGAGCACGTCTGGAATTACGAGGGCTATGTGGGCGACGTCCGGGCTGTGGACGTGGCCGTCCGGCGGCTGCGGGAGAAGATCGAGGACGACCCCGCGTCCCCCAGGTTCATTGTCACCAAGCGCGGCATGGGCTATTACTTTGGCGAGAGCTGAGACCCCTCGGGTCGGAGGACCGGAACCCGAAGGGGGAGCTTAGAGAAAGGAGGGTGTTTTCATGCTGCGGAGCCTGCATCAAAAGCTGGTGATGATCATGGTGCTGCTGATCCTGTCGCTGATGACGGTGGTGGGCACCTTTCTCATCAACTCCGTCACCGCCTTTTATCTCAATGAGTTCTACACCCAGATGGCCGACGTGTTCAGCGACCGCACCCTGATCGACGACCTGGAGACCGCCCCGAAAAACGAGGAAAACCCCGCCGTCCAGATGGAGGAAATTCTGAAGGCCTACTACGGCGCCCTGGGCGTGGACGGCCGGAACCGGAAGCTGTATATCCTGGACGGCAACGGCGTGTGCCTGGTCCGCCCCGACGGGGAGAGCGGTCAGCTGCAATACACGGAAAACCTCACCTTCGCCATGACCCAGGGGGTGGAGACCCGCCAGGCCGGGGACAAGAGCAATCTGGCCCTGGACTTTATGGACGTGGCCGTGCCCGTCCGGCGGGGGGGCCAGGATTACATCATCTACGTCTACGACAACAAGGCCACGGCCGACAATCTGACGGAGCAGATGTTCCTGCTCATTATGGAGGCGCTGATCTTCGGGCTGGTGATCTCCGTGCTGCTGTCCTTCCTGCTGTCCAAAACCATGGTCACCCCCATCCAACAGCTGACGGAGGGGGCCAAGCGGGTGGCCCGGCGGGACTTCTCCCACAAAATCCAGGTGTCCTCCCAGGATGAGATCGGCGTACTCACCGGCACGTTCAACGACATGGCCGGCCAGCTGCAGGACACCCTGCGCCAGGTGGAAAACGAGCGCAACAAGCTGGACACCCTGTTCCTTCACATGACCGACGGCGTGGTGGCCTTTAACCGCCAGGGCCAGGTCATTCACTCCAACCCCGCCGCCGCCCGGATGCTGCGGCAGACCATCGGCGCTGGCTCTACCTACGAGCAGATCTTCGGCCAGACCCCCTCCCTGGACCAGGTGCTGGCCGCCGAGGACCATCTGGAGGGGGAGCGCCAGGTGAAGGACAGCTTCCTTCATCTTCTGCTAGCCCCCTTTGACCGGGGCCGGGAGGGGGGCGGTGCGCTGGTCGTCATTCACGACGTGACCGAGCAGCGGAAGACCCAGGAGATGCAGCGGGAATTTGTGGCCAACGTGTCCCACGAGCTGCGGACCCCCCTGACCAACATCCGCTCCTACGCCGAAACGCTGGACGAAAACGCCGGGGACCTGCCCCCCGCCATGGAGAAAAAGTTCCTGGGCGTCATCCTCAACGAGAGCGACCGCATGACCCACATCGTCCAGGACCTGCTCACCCTGTCCCGCTTCGACTCGGGCCGGGATGACCTGAAGCTGACGCGCTTCTCCTTCGGCACGGCTGTGCAGGACCTGTACAACGCCGTCTATATGGAGGCCCAGCGGCATAATCATACCCTGGCGCTGCACATGGAGCCAGACCTGCCCGCCATCGTGGCCGACCGGGAGCGCATTGTGCAGGTGATGATGAACATCGTGTCCAACGCCATCAAATACACCCCGGACGGCGGCGTGATTCAGATTTCCGCCGGCCGCACCGACGACCGGGTGTGGATGGTGGTGGACGACAACGGCATCGGCATCCCAGAGGAGGACCGCTCCCGCATCTTCGAGCGGTTCTATCGGGTGGATAAGGCCCGCTCCCGCCAGTCGGGGGGCACCGGCCTGGGGCTGTCCATCGCCAAGGAGATTGTAAACCGGCACCAGGGCGTGCTGGCCCTCCAGAGCAAGGAGGGCCCCGGCCTGGCCGTCCGGCTGGAGCTGAAGATTGAGGGACCGGACCATGGATAAACGCCGCTTACACCGGGCCGTGGAGTGGGGCAAGGATGTGCTCATCGCGGTGCTGGCCGTCTCCGCCGTGTGGCTGGCCATCCGGGCCCAGTCGCCGGGGGTGCTGGGGCTGTTCGCCCAAAGCGCCGCCGGGAGCTATTCCGAGCGGAACACCGCCGGCAGCCGGACGGAGGCCGTCCGCCCCCTCCGCATGACCGTGAACCTGGGGCAGGAGGTCCACTACGCCCAGCTCTACGATACCGCCGCCGGCGACGAGCTGTTTCAGTCCTTCGCCGGGCTGCTGATGGAGACCCTGTCCAGCGCCGGCCAGCCCACCCAGGCGGAGCGGGACACCTGGGAGAGGGCCGTGGCCCAGGAGCCGGGGGTGACCTTCGACTTTCAGGGGGAGGTCCCCATGTCGGTGCTGTCTCAGTGGATGTCCGGCAGCCAGAGTCCCCAGGAGGCCGCCGTCCGGCGGCTGACCCTGTCGATAAGTCAGGACCAGGTGGCCCTCACCTATCGGGATGAGCGCACCGGGACCTACTACCGCCGCTGGTCCACCGTGGTGAATCACCAGCACCTGCGGGAGGCCCTGGAGGGATACAGCGGCAACGGTGTGGCCTACGCCTTCGAGAGCGAGGCCGCCCAGCTGGTGGACCCGGACACCCTTCTCCCCGCCCAGGACCCCACGCCGAAAATTTATACCGCCGACACCCCCACCGCCGGCGGACAGAGCGCCCTAGAGGCGCTGATGGAGGACCTGGACATCCCCGCCGGGCTGAGCAGCTTCTACCGCGCCGGGGACGAGTGGGTGGGCCGCAGCGGCAACGACAGCTTCCGCCTGTCTGACGCCGGGGTGCTGGTCTACACCAACGAGGAGGGCAGCGACCTGTTCCAGACCGAGGGGGCCGGACTGCCCGCCGCCGCCGAGTGCAGCCGCCGTCTGGCCGCCGCCGCCCTCAGCCCCCGGATGGGGGCCGCCCGGCTCTATCTGGTCTCCGCCGCAGAGAGCGCCGGGGGCTACGACGTGAGCTTCGCCTACCACCTGGACGGGGTGCCTGTGCTGTCCGACAGCGGCCCCGCCGCCCAGTTCCGGGTGGAAAACGGCCGGGTGACATCCTTCACCCTGCGGCTGCGCCGGTATACCGACAGCGGCGAGACCGCCGCCGTCCTGCCCCTGCGCCAGGCCGCCGCCGCCCTGGCCGCTCTGGACCGGCAGACCGCAGAGCTGCTGCTCACCGACGCCGACCGCGGCGGCGAGCGCATTGTCCCCGGCTGGTCCGCCGTCTATGGGCAGAAGGAGGGATAGGCCGTGCAGTGGTCCAAGCTGAAAAACATCGTTCTGCTGATTTTGCTCCTCACCAACCTGTGTCTGCTGGCCTTTGTGCTCCGGCAGGAGGCGCAGAGCCGGGCGGGTGAGCGGCAGACCCTCTCCTCCACCCTGGCCTTTCTGGCCCGGAAGGGCGTTCATGTCCAGGCCAACCAGCTCCCCGACCCCAAGTCGCTGGCCCCCCTCACCGCCCAGCGGGACCTGGAATCGGAGTACGCCGCGGCGGCGGCCCTGCTCCGGGGGGAGGTCCAGATGCAGGACCGGGGCGGCGAGGTCTATCGCTGCGTCAACGCCAACGGCTCCGTGCAGTTCCACAGCGACGGCTCCTTCTCCGCCGAGCTGAACCCCGGCGTTCTCCCCGTGGGGGGCGACCCGGAGGGGGCCATTCTTCTGGCCCTGAGGGACATGGGGTATGATGCCGCCCTCCTTTGCAGCACGGAGGACACCATGGTATTCCAGCAGCGGTGGAAGGGCGCGCCCCTGTTTAACCAGCAGGTCACCGCCCGGTATGGACCCAGCGGCGTTTCCGCCCTGTCCTCCGGCCGCCGCCTGGTGGGCCAGCCGGAGCCAGACTTCAGCCGCAGCACCCTGGACACGTCCACCGCGCTGATTGACTTTTTCAACGGCCTGGCGGAGCTGGGCCGGGTGTGCAGCCAGGTGGATTCCATCCAGGCGGGCTACACCGGAACGGTGTCTCTCCTGGGTCCCATGCAGCTGACCCCGGTGTGGCAGGTTACCACCGACACCGGCGTGTACCAGCTGGACCTGGTCACCGGCGAGGTGCGAATCGGATAGGGAGCGAGGTGCCCGTATGAACAGCAAAAACAGCCCCGTGGGCGTGATAGACTCCGGCATCGGGGGCTTCAGCGTGGTGCGGCAGGTCCAGCGTGTGCTGCCCCAGGAAGCTCTGCTCTACTTTGGCGACGGGGCCAACATCCCCTATGGCAACCACCCCCGGGAGACCATCGTGGCTATGTCCCGGTATATGTTCCGATTTATGGAGCAGCAGCAGGTGAAGGCCCTGCTGGTGGCCTGCAATACCATCTCCTGCGTGGTGGACCAGTGCGTGGACGCGGTGTCCTGCCCGGTGTTTAACACGGTGCAGGCCGGAGCCGACGCGGTGGCCCGGCGGGAGGAGCTGGAGAAGGTGGGGGTCATCTCCACCGTGTTTACCCATCATTCCCGGTGCTACCCCCAGCGTATCCTGGCCCAAAGCCCCCAAAAGCTGGAGGTGTTCAGCTGCGGCTGCCCGGAACTGGCCCGGCTGGTGGAGCACAACCTGGGGGACCCCGCCGGCATGGCCGCCGTGGAGGCGAACCTTCGCCTGGCACTGGACCACATGGTCCGGGTGGACCGCATCCAGAGCTGTGTGCTGGGCTGCACCCACTATCCCCTGGTGGCGGACAGCATCCGCAAGCTGTACCCCGGCCTGGACCTCATCGACCCGGCGGAGGAGATGGCCCGGGCGCTGAAGCAGTCCCTCGCCCAGCGGGACCTGCTCCGCACCGGCGACCCCGGTACGCTGAGCATCTACACCACCGGCGATGTGGAGGAATACGCCCTCCGCGCCCGCCAGGTGGGCCTGGCCCGGGTGGCAGGGGTACAGCCCTATCCGGCGATGGAGCTTTGAGAAAATTTAGTTTACGATAAAAGGAGCGAATGAGATTGGGAACGCTGACGTTTGCCGTCCCTACCCTGTTTGGCCTGGAGGGCCTGTGCGCCGATGAAATGCGTCGGCTGGAGCTGGAGGACGTCCGGGCGGAGAACGGCCGGGTGCTGTGCTCCGGCTCAGAGGCCGCCCTGCCCCGGCTGAATCTGAACCTGCGGACCGGCGAGCGGGTGCTGCTGGTGCTGGGCAGCTTCCGCGCCGCCGACTTCGACACCCTGTTTGAGGGCACCCGCGCCCTGCCCTGGGAGCAGTTCATCCCCGGGGACGGTCAGTTCCCGGTGAAGGGCTTTTCGCTGAACTCCGCCCTGCACTCCGTCCCCGCCTGTCAGTCCATTGTGAAAAAGGCGGTGGCCGCCCGGCTGGGGGCCAAATACGGCCGGAACACCCTGCCGGAGACCGGGGCGCTGTATCAAATTCAGTTTTCCATAATGAAGGACCAGGCCGTCCTGATGCTGGACACCAGCGGCGCGGGCCTGCATAAGCGGGGCTACCGGGCCCACGGCGTAGACGCCCCCCTGCGGGAGACGCTGGCGGCGGCCATGGTGCTGCTGTCCCGCTATCGCGGCCGGGACCCCCTGTGCGACCCCTTTTGCGGCTCGGGCACCATCCCCATCGAGGCGGCCCTCATCGCCAAGAACCGGGCCCCCGGCCTGAACCGCAGCTTCTCCGCCCAGCGCTGGCGCTGGATGGACAAAAACCTCTGGCTGGACGCCGCCGATGAGGCCATGGACAAGGAGTTCGACGGGAATTATGAGATCTGGGGCGGCGATTTAGACCCCGCCGCCGTGGCCCTGGCCCGGCACAACGCCGAGCTGGCCGAGGTGGAGGAGCTGGTCTCCTTCGACGTCAGCGACGCCCGCACCTTCCACTGGGGCGGTCTGCGGGGCCGAATCGTCACCAATCCCCCCTATGGCGAGCGCATTATGGAGCGCCGGGAGGCCGAGGACCTGTACCGCGCCTTCGGCAAGGCCTGGGACAAGTTCCCGGAGGGCTGGCAGCTGTATCTCCTCTCCTCCCACACCGAGTTTGAGCGCACCTTCGGCAAGCGGGCGGACAAAAAGCGCAAGCTGTACAACGGAATGCTGAAGTGCGATTTGTTTATGTATCGGTAAGCGGGGCGGCCTGTAACCGCCCGCCGGTGGTGCGTCAGTCGTCGCGGGCCACTGAGGACAGCGGCCCCTACGAGAGACCAAGTAACCTTGCGTAGGGGCCGATGTCCTCATCGGCCCGTTTCGGTGTTGCCCCCGTACAAGAGGCTTCCACCAAAGGGCTTGCAAACTCCTACCTCCTAACTCCTAACTCCCAAAACTCCGCCTTTCCTTCCCACTCCGCCACATCTCTCAGGGGCAAGGTCCGGAAAATCATCTCCACCGCAGCGTCGTACTCCGCCGAACCCTGGGCCTTGCGGATCTGCTTGAACAGCTTGTCCCCGCCCACGAACAGGCGGCGGAGGTAGCTCCACAGCTCCTTCATATGGAACACGGTGTTGCGCTGGCTCTGGAACAGGTCCAGATAGGTGCGGTAGAGCGCCTGGTGAAAGGCGCGGAGGGTCTCCCGCTCCGGGCCGGGGCCGCCCTTCATCCGGGTGACCAGGGTGGGGTCGGCCAGCAGGCCCTGGCCCAGCATAAGCCTGTGGATGTCCGGGAAGCGGGCGGAGAGCGCCGCGCAGTCCTCCGGGCAGGTCAGCCCGCCGTTGTAGCACAGGGGGCCGGGATAGGTCTCTGCCGCCCGGGCGAAATACTCCAGGCGGACGGGCTCCCGGTAAAAGTCCTCCCGCACCCGGGGGTGGAGGATGAGCAGGGGGACGGGGTACCGGGCAAACACCTCCAGCAGGGCGGGCAGCTCGTCGGGGGACTTCATCCCCAGCCGGGTCTTCAGGGTGACGGCCACCGGGGCCTTGTCATATACCTTATCCAGAAAGCGGTCCAGAGCCTGGGGGTCGGCCAGCATCCCAGCCCCCTTGCCCTTGGCGGTGACCGTGCCGGAGGGACAGCCCAGGTTCAGATTCACCTCGTCGTACCCCATAGCGGCCAGCTCCCCGGCGGCCCAGAGAAAGTCGTCCGGGTCCCGGGTGAGGAGCTGGGGCACGGCGGCAATGTCCCGGTTGCGCTCCGGGGCCACGTTCCGCAGGTCCCGGGGGGTGAACACCCGGTCGTGGGTGGGGCTGAGGAAGGGGAGGTAGTATTTGTCCACCCCCGGGAAAAATTGGTGGTGGATGGCCCGGAATTCCGCGCCGGTGATTCCCTCCATGGGGGCAAAGTAGTATTCCATCAGTCCCTCCCGTCCAGGGCGGCCTGAATCTGGGCGGCGGTGGGCAGCGACTCCATGGCCCCCTTCCGGCTCACGCACAGACTGCCGGCCAGACTGCCGTAGTCCAGCGCCCGGTCCAGAAGCTCCCGGCTCAGCCCCTCCGGGCGGGTCACCCCGGCCCGGAGCAGACAGGCCAGGAACCCGCCCCAGAAGGCGTCCCCCGCGCCGGTGGTGTCCACCACCCGAGCCGCGGGCCGGGCGGGCACGTCCCATACCTGACCGTTCCAGAAGCACCTGGCCCCGTCGCCCCCCAGGGTCTCCACCACCACAGCGGGGGGCAGACTCCCCAGGGCGTCCTCGCCGCCCACCAGCGCGACCTCGTCCTCCGACAGCTTCAGCAGGTCGATGGCCGGCAGCAGGGCCTGCACCGCCCGGGCGGCCTCCTCCCGCGCCCCGTCCCACATGGGGGCGCGGTAGTTTACGTCGAAGCTGACCAGCTTGCCCAGCGCCCTGGCCCGGGTGAGGGCATAGGCCGTGGCATCGGCGGCCGACCCCTTGGACAGGGAGCAGGACCCGGCGTGGACGCACACCGCCCCCTCCAGCCCGGCGGCATCCACATCGGCCCGGGTGAGGAACATATCCGCCCCCGGCTTCCGGGCGAAGGTGAAGCTCCGGTCGCCGTCAGCATCCAGAGAGACGAAGGACATGGTGGTGGTGGCCTCCTCCACCGGGGCGGGGCACAGGGGGATTACGCCGTTGTCCCCCAGGGTGCGGAGGAGGAACCGGCCGAAGCCGTCGTCCCCCACCCGGCCGCAGAAGCCCACGGTCCGTCCGTTCCGGGCCGCCGCCACCGCCACATTGGCGGGCGCGCCCCCGGCCTTCTGCAAATAGGTCCCCGGCTCCGGCCCGGGGAGAAAATCGACGATGGCCTCGCCGACGGAAATCAGCTCCGGCATAGGAACAGCCTCCTTTTGGGGTTCAAGAATAGTCCCCCCTATGGTACACGAACGGACCGAAAATTACAAGTCCGGATGGACAAAGCAAAGGCGATTGTGCTACAATCTGGAATAGGAATCTGCAATGAGAAAGGGGAACCAAAATGTCCGGCAAAGAGGAATTCATCGAAATCTTCCGGGAGCACGTCACCCGCGACGGGGCGGACAAGCTGCTGGATTATCTGGAAAATAAGAGCGACTTTTTCACCGCACCGGCCTCCGCCCGGTATCACGGGGCCTACGAGGGCGGCCTGTGCGACCACAGCCTGAACGTCTACCACTGCCTGGACGCCTACCTCCAGCGGGAGCGGGTCCAGGAGCTCTACGGCCTGGAATACAGCCCGGAGACCATCGCCGTCGTCGCCCTGCTCCACGACGTGTGCAAGGTGGGCTGCTACAAGCGGGGCACCCGCAACGTGAAGAACGAGACCACCGGCCAGTGGGAAAAGGTGCCCACCTACACCTTTGACGACCCCCTGCCCTACGGCCACGGGGAAAAAAGCGTGTACATCGTCAACGGCTTCCTCCGCCTCAGCCGGGAGGAGGCCATGGCCATCCGCTGGCACATGGGCTTCTCCGGGCCGGAGGACAACCGCACCGTGGGCCAGGCGCTTCAGAAGTATCCCCTGGCCTTCGCCCTGGCCACGGCGGATATGGAGGCCACCTATTTTCTGGAAGGAGAGGACTGACCCATGATTCATTTTGAATGTGACTACACCACCGGGGCGCACCCCAAGGTGCTGGAGGCCCTGGTGGCCACCAACGGCGAGGCCCACTGCGGCTATGGCATGGACGACCACTGCAAGCAGGCCGCCGACCAGATCCGCACCCTGTGCCAGGCCCCGGAGGCCGACGTCCACTTCCTGGTGGGCGGCACCCAGACCAACATGACGGTCATCGCCGCCCTGCTCCGCCCCCATCAGGGGGTGCTGTGCGCCCAGTCGGGGCACATCAACGTCCATGAGACCGGCGCCGTGGAGGCCACCGGCCACAAGGTCCTGGGCCTGCCCGCCGTGAACGGCAAGATCACCGCCCAGCAGATCGACAACGCCTGCCGCGCCCACTTTGAAGACCCCAACACCGAGCACCTGGTCCAGCCGGGCATGGTCTACCTGTCCCAGACCACAGAGCTGGGCACCGTCTATACCAAGGCGGAGCTGGAGGCCATCCGCGCCGCGGCCGACCGGTGGCACATCCCGGTGTTTGTAGACGGGGCCCGCCTGGCCTGCGCCCTGGCGGCGTCCGACGTGACCCTGCCCGACCTGGCCCGCCTGGCCGATGTCTTTTACATCGGCGGCACCAAGGCCGGCCTGCTGTTCGGCGAGGCGGTGGTCATCACCCGGGCCGCCTGGAAGCGGGACTTCCGCTATCTCATCAAGCAGCGGGGCGGTATGCTGGCCAAGGGCCGCCTTCTGGGTGTGCAGTTCCACGCCCTTTTGTCCGACGGCCTCTATGAGCAGATCGGCCGCCGCGAGGTGGCCCAGGCCCTCCGCCTGAAGCGGGCCTTCCAGGAAAAGGGCTTCCCCCTGCTCATGGACTCCCCCACCAACCAGCAGTTCCCCATCCTGCCCAACACCGCCCTGCAAACGCTGGAGCGGGACTACGCCTTCGAACTCTGGGAGAACGTAGACCCCACCCACTCCGCCGTCCGCTTCTGCACCAGCTGGTCCACCACCGAGACGGACATTGACCAGCTGATCGGGGATATTCAGAAGCTGTAAATCAAAATACGCCATAAAAAACGGCTGCCCTCCCATAAAGAGGACAGCAAAGAGAGAACAGCCTCAGCTTGTCGAGAAAGCGGCTTCGCCGCTTTGTTGCAAGCTCCCCGCCCTGCGGGACGGGCAGCACAGAACAAGCCTTGAGCAAAAACGAGAGGAGCCAGAACACCATGTGGTTTGACGAAGCGGTCGTGTACCAAATTTACCCCCTGGGCCTGTGCGGCGCGCCGGAGTACAACAACGGGGACAACGCCCCCCGCATCCTGCGTCTGCTGGACTGGGTGGAGCACATCCGGGCGCTGGGGGCGGACACCGTGCTCCTCAACCCGGTGTTCGACAGCGACAAGCACGGCTACGACACCCGGGACTACTTCCGCGTGGACCCCCGCCTGGGGAGCAACGAGGACCTGGCCCAGGTGTGCCGGGCCTTCCACCAGGCGGGCCTGCGGGTGATGCTGGACGGAGTGTTCAACCATGTAGGCCGGGGCTTCTGGGCCTTCCGGGACGTGCAGGAGAAAAAGTGGGACAGTCCCTACAAGAGCTGGTTCCGCCTGGACTTCGGCGGCGACACCGAGTATCACGACGGCTTCTGGTACGAGGGCTGGGAGGGCCACAACGAGCTGGTGAAGCTCAATCTCTGGGAGCCCGCCGTGGTGGACCACCAGTTCCAGGCCATCCGCAGCTGGGTGGAGCAGTACGACATCGACGGCCTTCGCCTGGACGTGGCCTACAGCCTGCCCCCGGAGTACCTCAAGCAGCTCCGCAGCTTCACCCAGAGCCTAAAGCCCGACTTTGTCCTCATGGGGGAGACCCTCCACGGGGACTACAACCGCTGGATGGGCCCCGAGCTGTGCCACAGCGTGACCAATTACGAGTGCTATAAGGGCCTGTGGTCCGCCTTTAACTCCCAGAATCTGTTCGAGATTGGCCACTCCCTGGCCCGCCAGTTCGGCCCGGAAAGCTGGACGCTGTACAAGGGTGCCCACCTCCTGTCCTTCCTGGACAATCACGACGTGACCCGCATCACCTCCCAGCTCACCGACCGGGACCACCTGCGCCCCGCCTATGCCCTGATGTTCGGGATGCCCGGCGTCCCCGCCGTCTACTACGGCAGCGAGTGGGGGCTGGAGGGAGAAAAGAGCCAGGGCGACGCCGCCCTCCGCCCCGCCCTGGAAACGCCGGAGTGGAACGGCCTCACCGACTGGATCGCCGCCCTGGCCCGGGCCAAGCGCAGCAGCCCCGCCCTGTGCTATGGCAGCTTCCGCACCGTCCTGCTCACCAACCGGCAGTTTATCTTTGAGCGGGCCGCAGAGGGCCAGCGGGTCCTGGTGGCCCTCAACGCCGACCACCAGCCCTACACCGCCCACTTCGACGCCGGCTGCGGCACCGCCCAGGACCTGATCTCCGGCCAGCCCCACGACTTCGGCGGCGGCAGCCAGCTCCCCCCATGCAGCGCCTTCTTCTGGGAGATGGAGCGCTGACACGCCCCCTCATACTTCCCCGTCAGCTGTCATAGGATAAACCACCAACTCAGGGGGTGGTCATCCAGTGAAGGACAACATCGAGGAGCGCGCCCAGCGCCTGGCGCTCTATATCATCGAGCACCGCGCCACCGTCCGCGCCGCCGCAGAGCGCTTCGGCATTTCCAAATCGACCGTCCACAAAGACCTCACCGAGCGTCTCCCCGCCTTCCGGCGCACGCTGTACCTCCAGGTCAAGCAGGTCCTGGACGAGAACAAGGCCCAGCGGCACATCCGGGGCGGGCAGGCGACCAAGCGGAAGTATTTTACGGGAAAGAAGTAGTGTCCGCGCTTGTCGGTGGGCGGGAAATATGGTATCATAGGGGGCAGCAAGCATGAAAAAAGCCCGCCCTGCGCGGGACAACATGGAAGGAGCTGCTGCTATGAGCCGCGCTGACGAGATCTTCATTCAAACCTGCAAAGACATCCTGTCCAAGGGAACCTGGGACACCGATCTCCAGGTCCGCCCCCGCTGGGAGGACGGCACCCCGGCCCACACCATCAAGCTGTTCGGCGTGGTGAATCGCTACGACCTGCGGGAGGAATTCCCCATGCTCACCCTGCGGAAGCAGTACCTGCGCTCCGCCGTAGACGAGCTGCTGTGGATCTGGCAGAAGAAGTCCAACAACATCCACGACCTGCACAGCCACGTCTGGGACGCCTGGGCAGACGAGACCGGCTCCATCGGCAAGGCCTACGGCTACCAGCTTGGGGTGAAGCACCACTACCCCCAGGGGGACATGGACCAGGTGGACAAGGTCCTGTGGGACTTAAAGCACGACCCCGCCTCCCGCCGCATCCTCACCAGCCTCTATAACCACCACGACCTGAGCGAGATGGCCCTCTATCCCTGCGCCTATTCCATGACGTTCAACGTCTCCGGCAAGACCCTGAACGGCATCCTGAACCAGCGCTCCCAGGATATGCTCACCGCCAACGGCTGGAACGTCATGCAGTATGCCACCCTTCTGCACATGATCGCCCAGGCCACGGGGTTCGAGGCCGGCGAGCTGGTCCACGTCATCGCCGACGCCCATATCTACGACCGCCACGTCCCCGTGGTAGAGGAGCTGATCGCCCGCAAGCCCTACGCCGCCCCCAAGTTCACCCTGGACCCCACCGTCACCGATTTTTACGCCTTCACCCCCGACAGCGTCAAGCTGGAGGGCTACCAGGCCCACCCCCTGGAGCAGAAGATCCCCGTGGCGGTGTAAGGAGGGCGCACCATGAATATGATCGTCGCCGTCGATGAGAACTGGGCCATCGGCAACGGCGGGGACCAGCTGGTCTATATCCCAGCCGACCTGAAGCGCTTCCAGTCCCTCACCCGGGGCCACACCGTCATTTTAGGCCGCAAGACCCTGGCCACCTTCCCCGGCGGCCGCCCCCTCAAGGGCCGCACCAATTTCATCCTCTCCCGCAACCCAGCCTTCGCCCCCGAGGGTGCCCAGGTCTTCCCCGACCTGGACAGCCTCCTGGCCGCCGTTACCGACCCCGATGCCTTCGTCATCGGCGGCGCCTCCGTCTACGAGGCCCTCCTCCACCGCTGCGACACCGTCTACGTCACCAAGATCCACAAGACCTACCCCGCCGACTGCTACTTCCCCAACCTGGACCGATCCCCCGCCTGGCACCCCGCAGAAACCGAGGAACCCCAGACCGACGCCGACGTGACCTTCCACTATGTAACGTATCGGAGAGTGTGAAGGCAGGAGTTAGGAGTTAGGAGTTAGGAGGTAGGAGTTTTCTGGCCCTTGGGTCGAAGCCTCTTGTACGGAGTCACCCTCATCCGCCCCCTGCGGGGGCACCTTCCCCCTGGCAGGGGGAAGGCTAACCCCTCTACAGCTTC